>NZ_JBQPTH010000005.1:0-223117 GCF_052220245.1 Geobacillus sp. BK01 | reverse complement strand
TTTTGAAATGGATTGGCGACTTGGTTAAAATGTGATACGATATCTTTGGCTAAACGACGGAGCCGTTTTGGAGTACCGACGACTTTTTCCAGAGCGGCCCATTTTCTTTTATAGCTCTCTGACTCTTCATCGTCTCCCCCTGCTTCTTCGATAATTTTTCTGTATTTTTCATCAATGTCCCCAGCGGATAAATCAAGCGGAATTAGACGGCTCTCATAGTAAATGGGCAATGTCGCTTTGTCTTCGACCGCCTGAGCCATATCGTAGCGGTGGATAATATGTCCGAAAATTTCTTCTGTATTGTTATCAACAAAATCGACCGGGGTTCCCGTAAATCCAATATAGGAAGCGTTCGGCAAAGCATAACGCAACTGAGCGGCAAATCCGCCCGCAAAACCGGCTTGGGTGCGATGTGCTTCATCGGCAATCACCACAATGTTTCGTCTTTCCGATAAAACAGGGTGTCGGGTTTCTCCTTCTTTTTTACGGAATTTTTCAATAGTGGAGAAAATAATTTGTCCCGCTTCCCCTCTCAGTAATGTCCGCAACTGTTCGGTATTTTCCGCGTGATGCACATGGCCGATGTATGATTTCCCTTGCACAAACGTATCATGCAACTGTTCGTCTAAGTCATTACGGTCCACTTGAATGACAATTGATGGATTTTCCATTTCCGGATGCCGAGACAAAATTCCTACGAAAAATAACATGCTTAGCGATTTACCGGAACCCGTTGTATGATACATAACACCGATTTTCCGATCTCCATCAGGCCGAGTCGCACGTATCGCTTCATTCACCGCAAAGTTCACGCCAAAAAACTGATGATATTTCGCACCAACTTTGGTAATTTTACTACCTTCCTCCAAAAAGACAATGAAATTACGAATATAATTTAGTAGACGATCTTTCGGGAATAATCCTTCAATCAGCGTGCGCATCGTATTGGCGCGGTTGTTATCGACATTTCGCCCATCAATCGATTTCCATGAAGCAAAGAAATCGTAATCAGCAAACGGCATTCCATGCTTTGTTTCTACGTTATCGGAAATGACAACAAAAGCGTTGTAGTTAAATAATTGCGAGATATCATACGTATAGTTTTGAATTTGGGTATATGCATCATAAACAGTCGCTTGCTCGTTGTTCGGATTTTTTAACTCAAATACAATCAGTGGTAAACCGTTAATATATATAACGATATCTGGTCTACGGGACATTCGCCCTTCAATCGATAATTGATTGACTACTAAAAAGTCATTGTTCTCTGGATGTTCCCAATCGATCGGGAAAACGTGAGGCGTGTACGTTTCGTCGTTTACCTCATAAGAGAACTCAAGTCCTTTCGTCAACATTTTGTGGAAATGCATATTCCGGTTAATCAGTTTTACTTCATCTGGCGCTGTTAGTACTTGAGCAAGTCTTTTTATTTCATGTTCAGGTATGGCCGGATAAGCCTTCTTTAAGAAGGCTTCCAACCGACCATAAAGAACTACTTCATGAAGACTGTTACGCTCTCCGCGCTGAAACAATTCCTGCGCATGAAGATAGTCATAGCCTAACCGCTTTAAACGCTCGATCGTCGTTTCTTCAAATTCCGTTTCACCTAGAGGTCTCGTTGCCATGCTGCTTGCACCTCCTAGTCGAATTTAAGTTTGTTTAAAGTACTTCCTCTACTTGTTTTTCTGCTTGAGATAAATCAATTTCACCTGATAAAAGGCGAGGGAGGAGATAATCTCTTATTTCACTAAGTTGTTTATTAATGTTATCATTTTTATCTATTAAACTGTAATATGTTAACACTTGTTTATTATATTGTTCTATAGTTTCCTCAGGTGGTATTATTACTTTTATAGACTTTAAACTTGTTTGTGTTATTAATGGTTGAGTCGAAC
This sequence comes from Geobacillus sp. BK01, assembly GCF_052220245.1. Classification (NCBI taxonomy): domain Bacteria; kingdom Bacillati; phylum Bacillota; class Bacilli; order Caryophanales; family Anoxybacillaceae; genus Geobacillus; species Geobacillus sp. BK01. The sequence continues at coordinate 221,222 of NZ_JBQPTH010000005.1, read as the reverse complement.
CACCTGTTATTAGAGAAAAATCTATATTTTTAAGAACAGCATATAAAAAACTATAGTAATATGCTTTTAAGGGGATTAAAACCAGAGAATTGTCAGAAGGCCAACATGGTTTTGAAACTCTAAATACCTTGCCAATTGTCCCTACACGACCAGTAATAAATATAGGTTCATTATACAAATATTCATTTGTAACTCCCATAGGCCCCCCTCCCCCAAATATAGGGTATTCACCTATATCTTTAATCTTAGGACGTTTACCACTTGATACTTTTGCCAAATCTTTAACTTGACCAATTTTCCAATTATTTGGGATAACTCCTGATTCCGACTCAACAAATTCCCCGTCTTGAAACGGTCCAAAATCAACAAACCAATGCTTATAAAGCGTCATGGCCATTTCTTCGAGGGTTTTGTTCATCTCTACATTGAGTTCAATTTTCCTATCAATACTACCTAGAATGGATGAAATTCTTTTTTGCGTTTCAAGGTCAGGTATCGAAATTATTTGGTCCTCAAATTGTTGTTTATCTACCCTCTGTCGCCCCGATGTACCTACCATCAACCTTTCAGCATTTTCGCGAAATGACTTGTTAGTTACAAGATAATACACAAAATCTGTATCTGTGATACCCTCTTTACCACGTAATACGATAAACTCGGTTGAACCAAACCCTTTCCCATTTTTAAGGTTTTTCACCTGTGCAATCTTGCCATTCTCAAGGCAGGGTGTTATTCGCGCAAAAAGTGTATCACCATTCTCAAATTTTGCTCCGCCAGACTTAAATTCTCTTTCTTCCTTTGCTTCTACTGGTTTATAAAAAGGTTGAATAACATCCATACTCACAAATGGATATATTTCACCTTTTCTAAGTTTTACAGTGGGGTTTACCTCGACTAAGTCCTTTAATTTTCCTTCAATCCATTTACTCACATCAATTCCTCCAAGTCCCTCTTAATCTTTTCTTGAAGGCAATTAGACTCTTCAAACTGTTCTAAAAGACGTTGTGTCAATTCAGCCATCTTTTCTTCAAACGGTACATCGTCCTCATTGGATACTTCCGTCCCAACGTAAATCCCCGGTGTTAATTTGTAGTCATTGGCTCGTACTTCTTCAATTGTTGCAACTTTACAGAACCCGGCAATGTCTTCGTATCTTTCTGCCCCTTCGTATTTGTAGGCACGATAAACGGCAGCGATTTGATCAATTTCCTCTTTAGACAGCGCTTTTTGCTTGCGGCTGACGAGCGTTCCCATTTTGCGGGCATCGATAAATAAAATTTCATTTTTTCTTGCCCGATAGCCGTTTTTGCCGTCACGGTTTTTGCTTAAAAAGAATAAGCAGCATGGAATGCCTGTGGTAAAGAACAATTTTTCAGGCAATTGAACAATGCAGTCAATATATCCTTCATCCACTAATTTTTGACGGACCTCTTTTTCCTCTTTCACATTCGTTGTCATTGCTCCGTTTGCCATGACAAATCCTGCTGTACCTGTATCGTTTAAATGATATAAGAAATGCTGCATCCACATATAGTTCGCATTGCTGTTTGTAACTGGTCCGATTAAGCGCGGGTCATTTTTTGATAAACGGTCTGCTCCCCAGTCTTTTTGGTTAAACGGCGGATTGGCAATCACGTAATCGGCCTTTAAATCAGGGAACTGATCGTTTAACAGCGAATCACCCAAGCGAATTTCCGCATTGATGCCATGCAATAAAACGTTCATTTTTCCAAGACGTACGGTCGTTACTACATTTTCTTGCCCGTAAAACGAAAGAGCGTGTTTGTTTGGAGCATATTCTTCACTTTGTATAAACATCCCGCCGCTGCCGCACGCTGGATCAAACACAATCCCGCTTTTCGGCTCCAGCATGGCAACAAGCAGTTTAACGATACTGGATGGCGTAAAGAATTCTCCGCCTCTGTTGCCTTCGGAAGCGGCAAAAGAACTAATAAAATACTCATATGTACGGCCCAATATATCTACACTGTCATCCGTATTGGCGCTAAATACATCACGAGAAAAAATTTCGATTAATCCCGCCACGTTTTCAGGCGGCAAGTTCGAACCTTGGTAAATTCGCGGCAATATGCCTTCAAGTTCTGGGTTTTCCTCTTCAAGACGCTTCATCGCATTATCAAGAATCTCTTTAATATTCGGCTGCTTGGCGTTTTTCATAATATAAGACCAACTTGCTTCTTCAGGCACGACAAAGACGTTTTCTGCCTTATATTGGTCCGGGTCGGTAATGATGATTTGCCGCATTTCATCATCTTCCGTATACCAATCGCTGCTTGGATCTTTTACGATTTGCTCTAATTCTTTTCGGCGCTTTTCGTACTTGTTAGAAAGATAGCGCAAAAAAATTAATGGAAGAACATAGTGTTTATAATCAGCAGGAGCCACACTCCCGCGCATTTTATTGGCAGCCTCAAACAAATCTTTCTGAAAATCGATGTCTGCTTTTACAGTCATATTGTGTTCACCCCTGTTAGTTTCAAAAATAGTAAGAACCGTTCTTTCAACGCAGTCGAAACAATCGCAATCATGTTTGACTATGGAATCAGATCTATTTTACTAAAACATCCGAGAAAACAGTATCGAAATTTGTCGAAACAGAAATTGTTTCCAAAGGGAAGAAGGGCCGCTTTTCGGTCATAACCGCCTGGTCATCCATCATTCACCCCTCCCCCATCATCCCCACCACCTCGCGAAACACGGCCGACGGCTGCTTGCCGAGCAGGTCGGCGGGGATCGTTTTTTGCTTTGCGCCGTTTGTAATGATGAGCCGATCGTCCTCGAGGCGGATGGATATGTTTTTGACCCGGTACGCGGTGATCTTGGACGCTTCGTCCAAGTAGCGGGCGTCGAGGTCGAAGCGGATGCGGTCGGACAGCCGCCTCAGCAAGCGCCAAAGGGCGATTTCGTCCTTTGATTTCATGAACAGTTCCGGCAGTTCTTTCGCCTGTTTGAGCGTGTTGAGCGTCGTCATCGCGTAGACGGCAATGCCGTAGCCGACCGGACGGATGACGTTTTTGAGAGGCTGCCAATGTTCGACTTCGAAACGGACGTAGTCGTCATCGCTTTGTTTTGGCAGTTCGGTGATGTCCGAGCGTTTGATGATTTTCACATCAGCGATTTTGCCGAAACATGTGACCCCGTTTTGCGGCGCGGCTCCCCGCTTCGGGTAAAGGGCGATGTAGCGCGCGTCTTGCCAGCCTTTTTTCAGCTGCTTCACCGGGATATGGTAGAAGCGGTGTTTTCGGTAGACTTCGTAGTGCCGCGCGCTTGGCACCATGCCGACAAGCACATGCTCATCGAACGCCGACCGCCATTCTTCGATAATCCCTTGCGGCAGGATGCCTTCGTTTTGCAGTTCTTCGGGATTTTTTTCAATCAGCCGCTCGATGAACTGTTCGACGAGACGGGTGGCGTTCGGCAAAAACGGCAGGCCGCCGATGTTGACGTCGTTGATGCTTTTGTACAGTGGGTGCGCCTGGTAGCTGTCTTCGTCATGCCACGGGAACAGCACATAGGCGCCAAAGGCGGTGCGCTCGTATGGGCCGCCGCGGCGGGCGACAAGGGAATCGCGGTAGCGGTGCATCGTGTTGATGTCGTCTTCCATCGGGCCCGGCATTCCGTACCGTTTTTCGTATGGGCTGCCGGAGACGGCGAAGTCAAGGCGATATTTGGCGTCGAAAATGTAGTTGAATGTATAGTCCTTTCCCTTCTTTTCAATCGCCAGCACCGTATCGGGCATTTGCGGGACGGTCGGCAGCCTTCCTTCGTACGGCTGGTACGTCAGCGTGATTCGCTCGCCCGTGTGCGGATGTTCGTACACCCGCTTGGCGGAGCGGCTTTTTTCGAGATTGACGAACAGCCCTAAGCGGTTTACTTGGATGACATTTTGGCTGATGAGGGTGTATTTTTTCCCGAGGAGCTGGCCGAGTTTCAAAAACGTCCAATACTCGTACAGCGTGGCGACATCTTTGACGGACATTCGGTACAGCTTCCCTTGCAAGGCGAGGCCGCGGGTGATGATGAGAAACAGCTGATAGGCGTCGCGGTACCCGGGCGCCATTTGCAGGACGAGGCTCGCAACAGAGCGGTCAAGCCGTCCGATCGGCCGCCAAAAGGGGCGGCGAAGCTGCGTTTCGAGCGCGTCGATCCTCGATTGGATGCGCTCCAGCAAATCCGGATCCGGTTCTGTTTCGTACCGTTTTTGTTTCACCTGCACATGTTCGAACAAGTCGCGCAGCTTCTCGACAAGGCGCACCATCATCCATTTGACGAACCGGTTTTCGAGCGTGTCATACGTCAGTTCCTTTTTCGCTTTGAGCCCCGACCGCGGCATGACGGTTCGACTTCCGATGTCGATGCCGCGCTTGACATCACAGAACACGTGCGGCCGTTTGCGCAACTCGTTTCTTCCGGCCGCATCCAGGCGGCCGAGCTGGTCGCCGCGCACCCTCACATGGACGGTCGCAAGCTGGTGGTGCGGCTGCCGCTCGATATGGCGAATGGCACGCAAAAAATCGCCGATATGCGCGTCCATGAGCCGGAAAAATTCGCTTCTTGACGGCGTGCCGCCCCGCTTCGCCCTCGCCCGCTGATACGTGCGTTTAATGAAGTGAAAGGCCAAGTTGTAGATTTCTTCGCTCACTTCGTCAAGCAGAGTTTGGTAGTCTTGTTTATATGTCAATTTCGTCGGGAACACTTCGATGGTGACGTCCAAAATGGAGCGGCCGCCGTCGCGGACTTCGAATGTCGACAGCCCGATCTCGTTCGGAAAATGGAGATTGCCCATCAACACCGCCTGTCCGCCGATGTCCACAAGACTGACGGCGTTCCGAAGCGCTGGCGACTCGTGGTAAAAGGAGAGCGCCCGGTCCGTTTTCGGAACGACGAGCAGCTGGTAGACGCCGTTTTCGAAGAAAATCGGGCGATGGCCCCCTGACCACTCAACAAGCTCTCCGGCGTCAACGTCAAACAGTTTGACGTCCAAAATGCCTTCCCCGCTGACGAAAAACTCCATCGTCTCGTGGAAATCGAGGCGGCGGTACTGCTGGAGCCCTTCGTATTGTTCGTGGTACGGCCTCCCTTTGATCACCAGCGTGAGCTGATTCGTTTCGATATGGACGAGCTCGCGATCGTCACGCCCCAAGCCAGAACGAAGTGAAGCCATCGTCTTCCAACCTCCGCAGCATCTGCCAAATTTTCTCCGCGCTTTTGGGATAACGGGCATACGACACATCCAGCATGCCGCTGTAATCACCGTCCGGTTCAAAACCGGCGCACAGGACGAACAGCTGCTTGAGCGCTGTTTCGAGCCGCGCGTCGCTCCCTGAGAGGCGCGGCAAAATTTTTTGCATTAGGCAAAAGTCAAACGCCTCGTCAAATTCCATCAGCTTTCCTTCTTCGTTGTACGCAAGGTAGAAGCAAATTTCATCGCGGACGCGGTAGCCGATATGAGCGTTAAGCGGCATGAGGATGCGGTTGATCTCCACGAGCTTTTTCGTCACGGTTTCAACAAGCTCCGGGCAGTGTGCGTGCACATCTTTCAAATGCAAATACCGCGCCGCGAACAGCTCCTGCCCGACGGACAGGGGTGCGACGGCCGGCAAGCCGCGCAAAAAGTCAAGATGGTCGAGCCGGACGCGGTTGAACTCGATCGTGTTCGCCCGGTCAAGCACTTTTTTGCTGAAGGGGTGGGTCGTCTCGTCCATGTTGACCGTGCCGACGATGTAGACGTTCGGCGGGAGAAAAAGATCGCACCTTGCCGTTTCTCTCGGCAGCAACCGCGACGAGGTGATGCGCCCGTCTTCCCAGCGGCGGCTTTCCATGACGCTTAAGACATCGCTGAAGTAATGCTCAACGCGGGCGAGGTTCATCTCGTCCAACACGACGAAATACGGCTTGTCCGGATGCTTCCCCGCCTCGATGATGACGTTCGTGAGCGGCCCGGGCTTGAAATCGCCTTTAATGTCGACATAGCCAAGCAAGTCCGAGCCGTCTTGCCAATCCGGGCGGACGGGGATCAAGGTGAAGCGGCCGTTGTCTTCCGTCGCGCCGACGCTCTCGGCGAGCCATTGAACGATTTTCGTTTTCCCGGTTCCGGAAATGCCGCACAAGATGACGAACGGTTTTGTTTTTAACGATAGAAAGAGGTTGGCCACTTCCTCTTTCGTATAGTAAAACCCTTTGGCGGATATGTATGAGTGAATATGCTCAACCGCTCCCCGATAGGAAAGGGCCGGCGCGGGCGACGCCGCCGGTTCGGTTCGCTCCACATATTGCCGATAATGCCCGGTCATCGTTTCGAGGTCGCGCACGAGCTGGTCGTCGGATGGCAGATCGGCAAACGAATAGACGATATACGCCGCCACCGATCGTTCATAGTCTTTCGCCCGCTTGCTTTCGCCAAGACGGATGTCATCATCCGTCCGCACGCGTTCCCCGGGGAGAATGAGCCGGCGGATGTCCCGCTTCACCCGCTCCATTTCCTCTCTCGGCGTCTCCGTCACCCCTTGGGCGAGCGTCAAATAGAGCCGGCGCATATCTTCACTGAACAAGTAGACGATATAATACCCCCGCTGCGTCGAATCCGTCACCTGTTGATCCATCACCGCCACCCACGGCACAGCGGCCCAATTTCCGCTCTTTCCCACTGAACCTTTCACCACATATCGGTCAGGCGGCAGAAAAGGCAGCGCTTTCAATGCCTCTGGAATCGCCCGCGTCACCAGCTGAAACGACCGACGCTCTTTTGACAGTTTTTCGCGTTTTTCTTGTTCGTAAATGGCCATCACTTGGCGGAAAAGATCGTGCAATGACATAAGAATGTCTCCTTCGTGTCGAAATGTGTTTCCTCGTTTCTATTTTTCTTCTATTCTACTAAAAAAGCAGCCTTCTCAACTAGTGAGAGAGCTGCTTTTTCGAGCGTTCGCAGAGGGGGAACATGTTCAGGAAACCCATTCGCCAGGTGGCATCTCTCCGCCATTTCCACAAACGCTCGATCGGGTTGAGCGGCGGCGAATATGGCGGAAGATAAAGAAAAACCTTCGCTCAAACCATGATGGAACTCTATAATGCCCTGTGATCGCCGTGCAAAATTCGTGCAACATTTTTTCGGATTCTATCGTTTTTTTCGGGATTTCCAAAAAAAGAAAAACGACCGCAAACGCAGTCGTATCAAGGAGTTTAGGAATTTCAATCCGAACTCGTCGGGTGCTAGAAACGGCCCCGAGAGGATTCGAACCTCCGACGCACGGTTTAGGAAACCGACGCTCTATCCACTGAGCTACGGGGCCATGTTGATCGTTTTCTTCGTATACGCGTGAATTTGGCGGCGGCTTGTCTCCGTTTCATGAGCGAAAAGGACCGCGGGGCATAGAGGCAGCCGCCATCTCACCTCGAATCCCTTTCAAACGCCGAGAATGAGCTTGTGTCGCCCGTTCCACGTTTTCGTCCGGAAAACGGCTAATGGCGGCGTTCGCTTCAGCGCCGCGCAGCCGGTCAAAGGCTTGGGCATATGTCCAAGTTGTCAGCGAACGGGAGGCAAGACGCAGCCGTGTTCGTCGGCGCAGGCGGCGTTTTTGTGTCAGACGCGTATATTATAAACTGATTTTTGTGCGTTGTGAACTACCCACCACCCACACTTCGCTTAGAGGTGGGGGCTTCAAGCAACTTGTGCGTGTTCGCCGAACGGTAAGCCGCACACAGAACTCTTTACGCTTCCCTTCGTTCCGAAGATGCCCGCTCTCACCATATTCTATCATATTCGTTGGCTAACGCCAACCGAAATTCATCTCCCACCTACTCCTTGCGTTACACCATTCGCGTTCCTTGAGGCGGAGACTTCTTTCGGAAATTCGTTAAATGATCAAGGGCCAAAATCGAATAGGCGATATATGCCGCCCCCGACCGTTCGCCATCTTGCGCCCGTTTGCTTTCGCCGAGACGGATGTCATCATCCGTCCGCACGCGTTCTCCGGCAGGAATGAGTCAGCGGATGTCCCGCTTCACCCGCCCCATTTCACCTCCTGGCGTCTCCGTCACCCCTTGGGCGGGCGCCAAATAGAGGGACGAGAGGGATTCCTCATTTCGAGATGATAACGAGAAACGGATATGCTACAATGGAGATAGGTCGATCGGCGCAAACATGCGCAACGGGACGCTATAAAGTTTCCCCATTCACGAGGAGGAGTGAACCATGAAAGCCCCTGCCTTGTTTCTCGCTCACGGGTCACCGATGTTGGCGATTGAGGACAATGCGTATACATCCTTTCTAGCGAAGCTCGGGGAAGGCATTTACCCAAAGGCGATTGTCATCTTTACCGCACATTGGATGACGCGCAAGCCAACCGTTTCGGCAGTAGAAGGGACGTACGGAATGATTTATGATTTTTCCGGTTTTCCGTACGACTTGTATGAAATCGCTTACCCGGCGTACGGGTCAGTTGAGTGGGCGGAACGCGTGCGCGAGCGCCTCGCTGGTGTGGCGGAAGTGGCCGTCGATCGGACGCGCGGGTTGGATCACGGCTCATGGGTGCTGTTACGTCGCTTGTTTCCGAAAGCGGACATTCCGGTTGTACAGGCATCGGTGGTGCCCTGGTGGACGCCGAAGCAATTGTTCCAGCTCGGCGAGGCGCTGCGCCCGCTGCGGGATGAGGGAGTGATGGTCATCGGCAGCGGCGGGACGGTGCACAATTTGATGGCGCTCCGCTGGGAAGGGCATGCCGAGGCGGACGCGTGGGCCGTGTCGTTTGATGATTGGCTTCTCAGCCAGTCAGCCGCTCGCAGTGAAGACGTGTTCGATTATGAGAACAAAGCGCCGTACGCCAGGCAAACCGTGCCGACGCCCGAGCACCTCGCGCCGTATTGGATCGCCTACGGCGCAGGCGGCCGCGACCAAGCGCCGCGCGTCTTGTTCCGCGAATACCAGTATGGAAGCTTAAGCTTGATGGCGGTGGCGTTTTAATGGAAAACCCGCTCCCTGCTTCAGCGCATGGGGGCGGGTTGTTTTTTAACATCTTTCGAAAGAAGTCTCCCACTTCTAAGCGAAGTGTAGGTGGTGGGTAGTTCACGTCAAAGTACGGGAGCTTACTTTCCGCAACACTTTAGACGAAATCGCGTTCGATTTGAAAACCGTTTTCCCTTTCTGTGAACTTGCCTGTCTGATATACATAGAGTGGAAGGAGGTGAAGGTGATGGAAGAAAACACAATATTGGCGCAAATTTTGCACCCGTTGGATTTGTACGCGGCTGATATGCGCAAACAGTTCGAGGCGCTCTATGAAAAATTCGACTCGCTTCAACACCAAGTGCAAGCATTGAACGAAAAAACGAACACGATGGATAAGCGCGTCGAAGACATGGACAAACGCATGGAAGGAATGGACGGGCGCATCGAGGAGATGGGCGGCCGATTTGAACGGCAAATCGCCCAGTTGGAGCGCACCATCAACGAACGGTTTGAACGGCTCGAAGCGAAGCTTGGCCACATCCGCGTCGAACTGGCCGAAACACAAGAAACGGTCGACTTCCACTCCGTCAAAATCGCCCAGCACGATCGAAAAATCCGCCATCTTCTTCACACCCGATAAATCCATCAACCATCATGCCCCCGCTCTTTCATCAAGGCGGGGGCATTCACATTAAGATAGCTCACGGGCCAGATCGGCCGCTAAGGCGGCGTTGTTTTTCACTAAGGCGATGTTCGCTTGCAAGCTTTTGCCTCCGGTTAACGTCTTCACTCGGTCAAGCAAAAACGGGGTGACCGCTTTGCCGGTGATGTGCTGCTGTTCCGCTTCGGCGAGCGCTTGTTCGATGATGGCGGTGATATACGACTCTTCCAGTTCGTCTTCTTCGGGAACCGGGTTGGCGACGACAATGCCGCCTTGAAGCCCGAGCGCCCATTTCGTTTCGATGAAGCGGGCGATGTCGGCGGCGCTGTCTAAGCGGTAGTCGACATGAAACGGGCTTGTCCGCGAATAGAACGCCGGCAGGACGTCCGTCTGATGGCCGATGACCGGAACGCCGTGCGTCTCCAAGTATTCAAGCGTCAAGCCTAAGTCTAAAATCGATTTCGCCCCGGCACAGACGACGGCGACGTTGGTGCGCGCGAGCTCCTGCAAATCGGCTGAGATGTCCATCGTCTGTTCGGCGCCGCGGTGCACGCCGCCGATGCCGCCGGTCGCAAATACACGGATGCCGGCCATCTGGGCGCAAATCATCGTCGCGGCTACCGTTGTCGCTCCGTGTTTTTTCATGGCGACGACATACGGCAAGTCGCGGCGGCTCACTTTTTCCACGTCGCGGCTTGTCCCGAGCTGTTCAAGCTCCTCTTCAGTCAGCCCGATTTTGATTTTTCCGTTTAAAATGGCGATGGTTGCCGGCACGGCGCCGCGGTCGCGGATGATCTGTTCGACGTCTTTTGCCGTTTGCACATTTTCCGGATACGGCATGCCGTGCGAGATGATCGTCGATTCCAAGGCGACGATCGGCTTTTGTTCCGCCTTGGCTTGGGCGACTTCTTCGGAAAAAATGAGAACATCCTTCATTGTTTTGTTCCTCCTTGGTGGAAATATTGTTCATACGTGGCATGCAATGTTCGTTCATTCAATGCGCGATTGACCGTTTCGGCTGTTTGCAGTGTGAGCGCTGCATTGCTCATTCCGAAGCGGCAAGCGTCTTCAACCGAAAAGCCGCCGAGGACACCGTACAAAAATCCAGCCGCAAAAGCGTCTCCCGCTCCGGTGGCGTCGGTGACCGTTACGTTGGGCGCCGCGAGCGTCCCTCTTTCCCCTTGCTCGGTGGCATACGCGACGCCGTTTGCGCCGCGCGTGACGACGACGTTTTCAACACCAGAACGAATGAGCGCTTCCATGGCTTCGGTCACGCTGTCCCCCCCGGTTCCGGCAAGCGCTATACTTTCCGCTTCATTCGTCACAAGCCATGTCACCCCATGCAGACAGGGCGGGAGCCGCTTGACTTTTGGAACCGACACGGTCACGACACAAAGCGGGAGGCGCTCCCTGTGGCACTGTTCGATCGTCCATCGAATGGCGTCACTTGGAAAATTCGTATCGAGCACGACGGCCGAGACGGGACTGAGTTCGGACCACCGCTGCTTCATCCATTCGTCTCCCACTGTATCATAAACCGCCATATCCGCCAAGGCGACGACCATTTCACCGCGTTCATCAAGCACCGCTGTATACGTCCCGGTGTTCGCTTTTGCCGTTCGCACGATGTGCCGTACATCCACATACGGGCCCGTTGCGTCGATAAGCCACTGTCCGTCGTGGTCATCCCCGACGGCGCTGACGAGCGAAACAGTATGGCCAAGACGCCCTAAGTTTTCCGCCACGTTTCTCGCCACCCCGCCTGCCGTTTGCGTCGTGGCGACAGGATGGGACGTGCCAAGCTGAAACGGCGCAAGCAACCGCGCTTTCCGGTCGACATTCGCCCCACCGATGCAGACGATCGAGACCGCTCGTCGCATGCCTTTTCCCTCCTCTTCCAATGAACACCGCCGCGCTCTTTTCCCTACTTCAAAAAATAGTTTTGAAAAACCGAGCGGCGGTGCATGTCAAAGCCCCACGATCATTGTACCACATTCCGTCCATCATAAAAAAACACCCCGCCAATATGACGGGGTGCCGATGTTCGATTGTTTAGTTTTTGTACGCACAATACGGACGCAGTTTGACGCCGATCAGGCTGCCAAGGAAGGCAAAGACGAACCAGACCCAGCCATGGACGCTGAACGAAGCGATCCCGCTAAAATACGCGCCGATATTGCAGCCAAAGGCCAACCGGGCGCCATATCCCATCATCAGCCCGCCGATAAGCGCGCCGACCGTCATACGCGTCGGCCGCTTCCATTGAACCGGCTTTGTGTAGCGACCCGCGAGCGCCGCCGCCAATAAGGCGCCGAACATTAAGCTAATGTCCATGACCGTTGTTTTATCGTAGTAGAGCGGGTTGGCAAGCGCCTGCCGCTTCGCTTCATCTTGCCAATACGCCCAAGCGGTCGGGTCAACGCCGAACAGCTGCACGAATTTCGCTCCCCAAAGAGCGAAGGCGGATGTAATGCCCCATGGCGACCCTTTCACCATCAACACGAGCACGTTCATCACCGCAAGCAACAAAGCACCGACAAGCAGCGACCATGGTCCTTTATAAATGACTTTCCACCCATGACGATTCTCCAGCGGCGCGGCAATGAGTTGGCCATGACGCCGCTTTTCCATCACTGTCACCACATAGTAAACGACCGCCAGTAAAACAAGCTGCAGCACGAACCCACCGAATGCGCCAAACTGGGCAAGGAGTGAAATCGGGTCAACGTGCGGCATATTCGTCCACACATCAAAATGAGTGGTGGCAATCACCGATCCGGCGATGAAGCCGATGAGCGTCACAATGCCGTTCGCATCGCCGCCGCCAATATGGTACAGCGTCCCGGACGCGCAGCCGTCACCAAGCTGCATGCCGATGCCAAAAATAAACGCACCGATCATCACCGCAAGGCCGACATCATGCACATTGCCGGCAACGGCATGGCCGAAAATCGATCCTTTGACGAGCAGCGGCAAAAACAGCGCGCTGGCCACCGCCATCATGATCATCTGCGCCCGGATGCCTTCTCCTTGGCGGTAGAGAATAAACTTTCGCCATGCGGACGTAAAGCCGAAGTGCGCCTGGTACAACACAAATCCGCCAAACGCCCCCAACACGTACAAAAGCGCCTGTTGCCAAGAGACTTGGCTATATAAGAACAACGTGCCACCGATCAAGACGAGACAGGAGACGGCAATGATCCACGTGGTCGGATGTTTCGGAGCGCCTGCCGCCTGCTTCTCGCCAACGCCGCGTTGCTGCGCAGTCATTTCCATTGGTGTATTTCCCCCTTTGATGGTTGTTGATTGATGTATTCTATAATACTATAAAACACATTGTTTTTCTATGATTTAAATAAAAAAATTTCACTGTTGCGGTTGGTCGGGTATAATAACAGACGAACCATTTCCGGAGGAAGGGGAATTGGCATGTGGAACGAGTTTAAAAAATTCGCCGTCCGCGGCAATGTCGTCGATTTGGCGGTCGGGGTCATTATCGGCGGAGCGTTTGGCAAAATCGTCTCTTCGCTCGTCAATGACATCATCATGCCGCTTGTCGGCTTGCTTTTGGGCGGGATTGATTTCAGCGGCCTGTCGTGGAAAGTCGGTGAGGCGGAAGTGAAATACGGGGCGTTTCTGCAAACGGTTGTTGACTTTTTGATCATCGCGTTTTCGATTTTTCTGTTTGTCAAACTGATCAATACACTGTATGAACGGGTGAAAAAGCAGGAAGAAGTCAAAGAAACCGCGCCGACGCTGACGAAGGAGGAGGAACTGCTCACCGAGATTCGCGATTTGTTAAAGCAGCAGCGGGAGACGATGTGAAAGCCTGTTTCGGGGGTGGACAGGCTTTTTTAGGGAGGATATTTCGATGTGATGCTTGTGGACTTGAAATGGACAGAGATCGAAACGCCAGCATCAATCTTTCGAGATATCCTGCATAGCGACGGGTACCGTGAGTGACACGGGAAGTGAAGCCTTCGGAGCGTCAATCAAACGAGAGTAGCTTCGGCGAAATCGGACGCGATGAACAAGGAAGCAAACGAAAACTTCTGCAACGTTCTTGCAGAGTTTTGTAAGTTTTGCGTAACGGTTCCCCTTGTTGGCGAAATGATACCACTGCTCCGAGAACGACGATAACCCAAACGGCGCCCCAGCCAAAACGGGCGCCGCTTCTGTTTCCGTCAAAGCAGCCAGTGCGCAAGCGGGGCGGTGAGGATGAGCGTCAATACCGTCCGCTCGAACCAGATGACAAGAAGCCGCGGCAGGCTGAGCGGAATTTCGGTTGATATAATGCATGGGATAACAGCCGAGAAAAACAAAATGGCCGATACCGAGACGACAGCGATGATGAATTTCGTGACAAGCGGAGCTTCAGTGACGAGCAAGGCTGGCAAAAACATTTCGGCGATTTCAATAGCGGATGCTTTGGCGGCCAACAGCGGTTCAGGGATTTGCAACAAAAGGGTGAATGGATAGAACAGGTAGCCCAACCAGTCAAACAGCGGCGTATATTCAGCGAGCAACAGCCCGATGAGTCCGACTGACATAATCGACGGCAAAATGCCCATCGTCATGATGAAACCATCGCGCAAGTTTTCCCATATGTTCGTCCCGATTCCTTTTGACTGCCCTACCGCTTTCATTGCCTCGGACCAAGCTTGTTTCATGTAGTTGCCCGTCACTTTTTGTTCAGGATCCCCTTTTCCATCGCAATACTCATCGCTCATGCGGTTCAGCGGCCAAAGTCGGGCGGTGAGCGCCGTGACGGCAAACGTGACAAGGAACGTCACCCAAAAATACGTGTTCCAGATCGACATCAACCCTAATGTTTTGGCGACAACAACCATAAACGTCACCGACACGGTGGAAAAGCCGGTGGCGATGATGGCCGCCTCTTTCACCGTATATTTTCCTTCTTTGAACACCTTGTTGGTGATCAACAAACCGATCGAGTAGCTGCCGACAAAGGATGCGACGGCGTCAATCGCCGAACGGCCCGGCGTTTTCCAAATCGGCCGCATGATGGGCTGCATCCAGACGCCGACAAATTCGAGCAGCCCGTAACCAACCAGCATGGCGAGAAAAACGGAGCCAATCGGCACAAGGAGGCCGACGGAAATAACGAGCTTATCGTACAAAAACGGCCCCATATCCGATCGGAACAGCCATGAAGGACCGACCTGAAACACCAACATGATCGCCACGATCAATCCAAGAACTTTCAATATTGAAAAAACCGCTGTCACTGCATCTTTATTCCATGTTTTCGTATAAAAGGGGTAAATCGCCCCTAACGCGATCACAATCAACGCATAATACGGAACAAGTGCCGAAAACTGTGTGCGAATCCACGTTACAATGTGGTCAAGCAAAATGGACGATGTGCCGCCAATCGACACTGGAACAAAAAACACAAAAATCCCGATGGCGCTAAAGACGAAAAACTTCCATGCGCCGCTTGCCGGTGTTGGTGTCGGCACGGATGGCGCCATATTTGTATCCGATTTCATTCTCCTCCACCCCCATTGGTTTTCTCATAAACAAACGGTGACGGCGCAGCCGGAAGCATCATCGCTTCCGGCGCCATACGTCTTGACGGAAGAGCCGTTCCCCCTTTAGATGCGCACCTTCCCTTCCTTCACCACCACCTTCCCATTTTTGATCACCGTCTCGATATGGTTGATCCCGTAATAGTACATCACCTGCACATAGTTCGGCACTTGGAATATAACCAAATCCGCCTTCTTCCCCGGCTCGAGGCTGCCGACGAGATGGGCGCGGCCGATGGCGTGGGCGGCGTTGATCGTGGCGGCGGCGATGGCTTCCGCGGGGGTCATGCCCATATGCAAGCAGGCCAGGCTCATGACAAGCGGCAGCGAGACGGTCGGCGACGAACCAGGGTTGCAGTCGGTCGCCAAAGCGACGGGAACGCCGGCGTCGATCAAGCGGCGGGCGTCGGCGGCTTGGGTCATGAGGAAAAACGCCGTGCCCGGCAAGAGAACGCCGATGACGCCGCGCTCGGCCATGCGGCGGATTCCCTCGTCCGATGCGCGAAGCAAGTGGTCGGCGGAGATGGCGCCGACTTCGGCGGCCAGTTCCGCCCCGCCGTACGGTTCGATTTCATCGGCGTGAATTTTCGGCGTCAAACCGTACGCTTTTCCGGCTTCCAAAATGCGGCGCGCCTCGTTGGGAGTGAAGACGCCGCGCTCGCAAAAGACGTCGTTGAACTCGGCGAGCCCCCGCCGGCTCACTTCGGGAATCATTTCGTCGATGATGAGGCGGACGTATTCGTCCGGGGTATGCTTCCATTCCGGCGGAACAGCGTGGGCGCCAAGGAAAGTGGACACGACATCGACCGGATGCGTGTCATCGAGCTGTTTGGCGGTCTCGAGCTGCTTCAGTTCGTGCTCCAGGCTTAAACCGTAGCCGCTTTTCGCCTCGACCGTTGTGACGCCATGAAGCAAAAACTGGTCGAGCCTCCGCTTGCTTTCGTCATACAGCGCTTCTTCTGACGCTTGGCGCGTCGCGTTTGTCGTCGCATGGATGCCGCCGCCGGCGTTCATGATCTCCATGTACGTCGCCCCGCCGAGGCGCATCGTCCATTCGTGTTCGCGGCTGCCGGCGTACACGAGATGGGTGTGCGGATCGACAAGCCCGGGCGTCACCGTTTTGCCTTTGGCATCAATGACTTCGGCCTCGGCGAGCCGGTCGGCAAACTGGCGGGCCAGTTCATCGTCTGGGCCGACCGCCACGATCGTGCCATGTTCGATCCAGACGCTGCCGTTTTCCATGATGGCAAGGTCGCTCATCTTCTCCTTGACGAGCGGGGCCGCGGAGCTTCCCGCCAGCGTGACGAGCTGGCGGGCGCGGCGGACAAAAAGCGGGCGCATGCATCTCTCCCCTTTCTACTTCAGCATCGGCATATCGATGCCTTTTTCTTTCGCCGTCCGAATGGCAAGCTCATAGCCGGCGTCGGCGTGGCGGACGACACCCAACCCCGGATCGGTCGTCAGCACCCGTTCCAGCCGTTTTTCCGCCTCTTTCGTCCCGTCGGCGACAATGACCATGCCGGCGTGAATCGAATAGCCCATGCCGACGCCGCCGCCGTGATGGACCGACACCCAGCTCGCGCCGCCGACGGCATTCACGAGCGCGTTTAAAATCGGCCAGTCGGCGATGGCGTCGCTTCCGTCTTTCATTCCTTCCGTCTCCCGGTTCGGCGAAGCGACGGAGCCGGAATCCAAATGATCGCGGCCGATGACGATCGGCGCTTTCAGCTCGCCTTTGGCCACCATGTCGTTGATGATTTTGCCGAATTTCGCCCGCTCGCCATAGCCGAGCCAACAAATGCGCGCCGGCAGCCCTTGAAATTTGATGCGTGTTTGCGCCATGCGAATCCAATGGCAAAGGCGCTCATTGTCGCGGAATTCGCGCAAAATGACTTCATCGGTTTTGTAAATGTCTTCCGGATCGCCGGAGAGCGCCACCCAACGGAACGGCCCTTTTCCTTCGCAAAAGAGCGGGCGGATGTAGGCCGGCACAAAGCCCGGAAACGAGAAAGCGTCCTCGACTCCTTCGTCTTTCGCCACCTGGCGGATGTTGTTGCCGTAGTCAAACGTCACCGCCCCTTGCCTTTGCATTGCGAGCATCGCCCGCACATGGGCGGCGATCGACTGTTTCGCCCGGGCGATGTACTGTTTCGGGTCGCGCGCCCTTAGTTCAGCCGCTTCCTCAAGCGTCAACCCGGCGGGAATGTAGCCGTTTAACGGATCGTGGGCGGACGTCTGGTCGGTCAGGACGTCCGGAACAAAACCCATGGCAACAAGCCGCGGCAGCATCTCGGCCGCGTTGCCGACAAGGCCGACGGACAGCGCGTTTTTCTCTTCCTTCGCCCGTTTTGCCATCTCCAGCGCCGCGTCAAGGCTGTCGGTCGTCGTATCCAAATAGCCGGTGTCCAAACGGCGCTGGATGCGGGCCGGATCGACTTCAATGGCGAGGCAGACGCCGCCGTTCATCGTCACGGCAAGCGGCTGCGCCCCGCCCATTCCGCCAAGGCCGGCGGTTAAGGTGATCGTTCCGGCCAACGTGCCGCCGAAATGTTGGCGCGCCACTTCGGCAAACGTTTCATACGTCCCTTGGACGATTCCTTGGCTGCCGATGTAAATCCAGCTTCCGGCCGTCATTTGTCCGTACATGATCAGCCCCTTTTTGTCAAGCTCATGGAAATGGTCCCACGTCGCCCATGCCGGCACGAGGTTGGAGTTGGCGATCAGCACGCGCGGCGCGTCCGGATGGGTGCGAAACACCGCCACCGGCTTGCCGGATTGGATGAGCAGCGTCTCGTCGTTTTCCAAACGAAGAAGGGTATCCACAATCGCTTCGTAACATTCCCAGTTGCGCGCCGCCTTGCCGATGCCGCCGTACACAATCAATTCATCCGGCCGCTCGGCGACATCGGGGTGCAAGTTGTTGTTTAGCATGCGCAGCGCCGCTTCTTGAATCCACCCTTTCGCCTGCCGGGCTGTGCCCGCAAGCGGGCGCACCGTCCGTTTCTCTGCCATTGTCATCCTCTCCTTTTTTCTTTTATTGTAAAAAAGGGCGGCCGCCGCTTCGATAGACAGCGCTTTCAAATTTATGCACAATCTTTCGAAATGTTTCTTGATTTTTGCCTTTCTCCCATCACTTTTTTTCGCAATTGTCCTTTTCTTTTGACTCCCCGGCCACGAACCCATCCTGCCTGGCGCCCGGCGTGAACGCGGCTTCTCACGGTGCATAGATTTGCCTTCAACCGGATCGCCTGAGGCACGCGCATTTTCATGAAAAAAACGCCTACCGCGGCGGAAGGGCCCGTTGCCCGTCGCGGTAGGCGGTCGGCGTCTCGTTCAGCTCGGCTTTGAAAACGCGCGTCAAATAATGGGCGGTGCGAAACCCTGTTTGTTCAGCGATTTCTTTGACCGACAAGTCCGTCTGCCGGAGCAGACGCTTCGCTTCCTCGAGCCGCCGGTTCGTCAGCCACTGGCGAAAGGTGATGCCGCGCTTTTTCGACAACAAATGGCTGAAATACGCGGGGCTGCGTCCGGCTGCGGCCGCCGCTTTCTCAAGCGTCAGCGACGGGTCGCGAAAGTGCGCTTCCATGTAGCGGAGACCGCGCTCCACGGCATCGGCGCGCGCGCCTTCCTCGGCTTGTTTCGCCTCGTGAAGCAGCCGGTATAAAAACAAAATCAATTCCTGGACGATCCGGTATAAGACGGGGTTGTACAAAATTTCGTGAAAGAGGCGCATATACTCCCGCTCCGTCATGCCGCGGTCAAGGCGGTACGTTTTCATAAACCGGCGAATTTGCGCCAAAATGCTTGTCAGCCTCGTCCGCACCATCTCCGGGCTCGGAAACGGCGGCGTCCAATGCCAAAACTCGCGCTGCAGCCATCGTTTCACCGCTTCGTGGTCGAACCGCTCGAGCATCCCGATCCATTGCCGCTGCTCCTCGGGCGTCAAAAACGGATCAAGCTCGCGCTGCTGTTCGTATTCGGGCGCCGGGGCGATCACCTGGCGGTAGCCGATGAAAAACGTCGTCTCCAGCAACCGGCGGGCCGCCTGGTATTGCGCGCGCACCGTTTTCCGGCCGTCCGGCGGCATCGCCACGATCGCGAGCGGCTCATGGTGGTCTTCCTCCCAATCGCGCAACAGCTTCCACGCCGCCTCTTTCCCGTCACCCGGCAGATCGAAAAGCAGGCAAACCGCCATATAAGTCAGCGGCAACACGCGCGCCCGGCCGCGAAACGGATAGTCCGTTAAAAAGCGAATCACTTCCGGAGACAAAGCCGGCTGTTCCGCCTGCACCAACCATACATGAGGGGAGGCGGCGGGGTCATCGCAAAATAACGAACGGTAATCATGATGAGGACCCTCTCCCCCCGCAGCCAGGCTCGGGCGGCTTGGGAAAAGCGAAGCCGCCGTTCTCAGCGCCTGCTTCAGTTTGGCGGGCTCGAGCGGCTTGACGAGCAAATCGACGCATTGCCAGTCGATGGCTTGCTTCGCCCGCGCGAACGTCGCCTCGGCGGTGGCGGCGATCACCCGCCGGCAAAACAGGCGGACGTGGGCCGTCGCCCTCGGCCATTGGTCATACGGAATCATATCAAGTTCGACGTACAACAGCTCTGGCGCCTCCTGCTCAAGAAGCACCATCATCTCCTCGACGGTGGCCGCTGTATACACGTGCTCGATCGGCAGCGAATAGGCGGAAACGAGCCAGCGGATCGCTTCCCGTTCTTTGTCATCCCGTTCGGCAATGACCAACTTCACGTTCTCACCGCCTTGGCTGCAAGCGGCGGAAATGAAGGAGCGCCTCCATGCAGAAGGCGGCGGCTAACGCCACCGTTTTTCCTCCTTCATCCAACCGCGGATTGACTTCGCAAAGATCGATGCTTATCGTTTTCGGATGGGAAACGATGCGGCGGATGAGGGCGCGCGCCAAAGCCGGAGAGAGCCCAAACGGCGACGGCGCGCTCACCCCCGGCGCGGCCGCCGCGCTGATGGCGTCCATGCAAATGGTGAGCATCACCGCATCGTGCTTTGCGGCAAACTCCTCGATCTGTTCATAAGCAGCGCCAATGCCCGCGGTCAGCTCGTCCTCGAGCATGTACCGGCAGCCGTACGCTTCGGCATCCGCAAACAGCGCCGCGGTGTTGCCGAGCCGCTGAATGCCGAGGCAAAAATAACCGGCCCGTTCGTCTTGATCCAATATTTGCCGAAACATCGTCCCGGATGTCGGACCGTCATCGTACGGCCGCAAGTCGAAATGAGCGTCAATGTTGATGATGCCGATCGTTCGCTCGCGGCCCAGCGCCTTGCGGACGCCCAAGTAATGGCCGTACGCCGTCTCATGGCCGCCGCCGATCACGATGGGCGCCATGTTGTTTTGCAGCAGGCGGGCGACCGCTTCACCAAGTTCCGCCTGGCTTTGTTCGAGCTGTTCCTCAACATAAACGACATCGCCCGCATCGTAAGCTTCGACCCCTTCCGGAAGGTGCCAAGGCAGCCGGGCGAGCGCCGCTTTGACGGCGGCGGGCGCCTCTTTCGCCCCTTGGCGTCCTTGGTTGCGGCGCACGCCTTCGTCGCAGGCAAACCCGATGAAGGCCGCCGCCCGTTCCGCGGGCGCCAATGGCTGTGACAAATCAAGCAAGCGAATGCGCTGATGAAGACGAAACGCCCGCTCGTCCTTCACGCTGTCGATCCGTCCGGTCCAGCGGCTTTCCTCCGGCTGTTGATACATCCGACCATCCCCTTTCCGTTGTCAGCTGCTTGTTTCTTTCGCCGCCGCTTTGCCGTTCTCCTTCCCGCACATGCGAAAAGAGGAAATCGCTGCCGTTTGGCGAATAAAAAACATGATTGACAACAGAAGGGGTGTTCGCGATGAAGCCATTGACCAACTTACATGACGTTATCGCCGGGCAAAGCGCGCCGCCGCCATGCGATGAGGCGCTTGGCGTCCGCTTGACAGAAGCCCGGGACGGCTATGCGAAAGGAGTATGGACAATCCGCGAATCGCTGCTTAACGGCAACGGGGTTATTATGGGCGGGTTTGTCGGGGCGGCGGCGGACGCTCTAATGGCGTATGCGGTGACCACTTTGCTTCGCGATGACCAACTGCTCGCCTCCATCAACTTGCAGACGACATTTCACCGCCCGGCAGCAGTGGGGGAAGCTGAAATCGAAGCAAGAGTGGAAAAGTTCGGGAAAACCATCGCCTATGTGACTGCTGTCGTCCGGCAAAACGGCAAAGAAGTAGCGAGCGCTACATCGTCGGTGCTCGTCATGGACAAACCGTGACGCGACGGGTCGCCTCCTAAACTCAAGACGAAACAGCAGCGAAGTGAGGACGAGAGGACATCGGCGGCCAAACGCCGGAGAAAGCGCTGTTAAACACAGCAGCTCTCCGGCGCTTTTCGTTGCTGGATCAAGCGCGGACAAATGTTTTCGGCATGACGACCGCTATGACTTGCCCGCTGGCGCATCGTTCGCCGTTGGCGAACACTTCGGTGTCCACTTGCCATTTTTTCGGATGAATCTCCGTCACCGTTCCGACGGCGACAAGCGGCACGCCATGCGGCGTCGGCTTGACAAAGTCAACATGAAGCGACGCGGTGACGAAACGCGGCGGCGTTTCCCCGCTTCCCGGCTCATGGCCGTTTTTCCGATGCAAGGCCAGCGCCGCGGAACCGGTGCCGTGGCAGTCGATGAGCGAGGCGATCAGCCCGCCGTACACAAACCCGGGAATCGCCGTATGTTCCGGGCGCGGCGTATAGACGGTCACCGTTTTGTCCCCGTCCCAGCCGGTGCGGAAATGATGGCCTTGCTCATTCAGCCGTCCGCAGCCGTAGCACCAGGCGAATTCATCCGGGTAGTCGTCTTGAATGGCGCGAATGACTTGCGGCTCCATCTGTTCTCCTCCTCTCCCCCTTTATATATACGCGATGCACCGCTCCTTTTCCTTCTTCCACGGCTAAACCGCGCCGCCGCGACAAAAGGCGGCCATCGGCATGGCCGCCTTCCCTTCCGTTCATTGTCCTGGCTCGTAAAATTCGATCCATTCGCCGTCCGGACCGAGGAAAAATAAATATTTCGCCCCGTTCGGGAGCTCGGTAATATCTTCCCATACAAGCGACACATCAAGCGATTGAAGCCGTTCTTTTTCCTGCTCAATGCCTTCCACCGTAAACGCTACATGGTGCACTTTTCCTTCGGTTGGCAAGTTTGGGTTGTACCCTTCGATCAGTTCGACGATGATCGAACCATCGATTCCTAAAAACGCCAGTTTCATCGTCCCGTTCGTATGGATCATTTCGCTTAACAGCTCAAGGCCGACGACGTTTTGGTAAAATGCCTTTGATGCCTCGATGTCTTTGACTTGAATGCCGACATGTTCAAATTTTTTCACTGCCATCTGTTGCTTCTCCCTTTCTGTCATGAAGTGAAAAACACCGCCTGCAAGTACGGCGTCCATTGCATCGGCCGAATCCCTTTTTTCGCAAGTTCGGTCCATATGTAGCGGTCAAGGGCGTACGGACCGGCTGCCCTCCATTCGTCTGCCTCATCGACGGTCAGCAGAACAGAAAACGCCGTTCCGCGTACCTCCCCATACAAATGAATATACTTCCCCCCGCGGTCGACATGCGCCACCGCCTGCGGATCAAGCCGGATGAGTTCCGCCTGCACACAGCGCATGACATGAACAGCAAACGCCGCAGCTGGCAAATGCGCCGCCATGCAGTCGCGAAGCGAATATCGTTCCGCCACTGCTTTCCCTCACCTCCCATCCATAAAAAACCCCCTTTCGCCTCGGAATGACGCGAAAGGGGGAAGCCGTTCTTATCATCCAAAGCGAAACCGCTTTGCGGGTGTTAGCACCTTGCCAGCGGCAGGTTGCTGTGGGGTCATCAAGCCCGTTCTCTCGCCCACTCTTGATAAGACGTATGTAATTTACTTCTTATGTTACCACAAGTGGACAAAAGCGACAACGTTTTTGTTTGTTTTGTCTATTTAGGCTTCCCTGCGGCATTGCCTGCCTGATATTCAAACATAAATAAAACGGCATGTCGTTTCATTTCTTAACTGTCATTGCGTTTAAGTTCTCATTGAATATTTAGCACATAGTTTTATAAGATAATTTTATATTCCGTTCTCTCTTCAAAAGCCGCTCACTGACAGATCGAAGTGGGCTAGTGTCTGCACTGGAGTTCATTTCCACCGCCGAACAGTCAGCCGCCCTCCCGTTTTCCACCATAAAAAAACGGACACCCTTGCTGAGGGCATCCGTTTTCTCGTTGTTATTTAAACGCCATCGCCGCCTGCACCGCTTTTTTCCAACCTTCATAGAGCGCCGTCCGCTTGTCGTCCGCCATCTTCGGCTCAAAGCAGCGCTCAAGCTGCCACTGAACGGCAATATCCTCACGGCTATCCCAGTAGCCGACGGCCAGCCCTGCCAAATACGCTGCCCCAAGCGCGGTCGTTTCATTCACAACCGGCCGCTCCACGGGCACGGCCAGCAAATCGCTCTGGAACTGCATAAGAAAGTTGTTTCTCACCGCCCCACCGTCGACGCGCAACGTCGTCAGCGAGATGCCGGAATCGGCTTCCATAGCGGCAAGCACATCTTTCGTCTGATACGCGAGCGATTCCAACGTCGCGCGGATGAAATGCTCCTTCGTCGTGCCGCGCGTAAGGCCGAACACCGCGCCGCGCACATCGCTGTCCCAATACGGCGTGCCAAGCCCGACGAATGCCGGGACGACATACACCCCGTCGGTCGATTCCACTTTGTCGGCGTACGCCTCGCTGTCCGCTGCGGTTTTGATCATCCGCAAGCCGTCGCGCAACCATTGAATGGCCGAACCGGCAACGAAAATGCTGCCTTCAAGCGCATACTCGACTTTGCCGTCGATGCCCCAGGCGATCGTGGTGAGCAGCCCGTGTTTCGACTTAACCGCTTTTTCTCCGGTGTTCATGAGCATAAAGCAGCCGGTGCCGTACGTGTTTTTCGCCATTCCTTCCCGAAAGCACGCCTGCCCGAACAACGCCGCCTGTTGGTCGCCCGCCGCCCCGGCGATCGGCACCTCGACGCCGAAGAAATGGTGCGGAACGGTTTTGGCGTACACTTCCGACGATGGACGCACCTCGGGAAGCATCGCCTTCGGTACGCCTAGGATGCTAAGCAGTTCGTCATCCCACTCGAGCGTATGAATGTTAAACATCAACGTGCGCGACGCGTTCGAGTAGTCGGTCACATGGACGCGGCCGCCGGACAGCTTCCAAATGAGCCACGTGTCGATCGTGCCAAAGAGCAGTTCGCCCCGCTCCGCCCGTTCGCGCGCTCCGTCGACATGGTCCAAAATCCATTTCACTTTCGTTCCGGAAAAGTAGGCGTCAATGAGCAATCCCGTTTTGTCGCGAAACAGCGGATCATATCCTTTCGCTTTCAACTCCTCGCAAATATCGGCCGTCTGCCGCGACTGCCAGACGATGGCGTTGTAAATCGGGTTGCCGCTCTCTTTCTCCCAGACGACCGTCGTTTCCCGCTGGTTCGTAATCCCGATCCCTGCCACTTGTTCCGGCTTCACTTGCGCTTCGGACAAGACGCTCGCAATGACGGCAAGCACCGAGCCCCAAATTTCATTGGCATTGTGCTCGACCCAGCCGGGCTGCGGGAAATATTGCGTAAACTCTTTTTGAGCGATATGGACGATTTCGCCTTTTTTGTTGAACAAAATGGCGCGCGAGCTCGTTGTGCCTTGGTCGATGGCCAAAATATATTGATCCGTCATCCCCATTCTCCTCTCCTGCTCAATTGTTTTCGTTCAATGGCTTCACTTCAAACGACACGTTCCCTGTCAGGCTGAACGGCGGTCCGCCGCAGCCGTTCCCGCCTCTTTTCCTTTCAACACACCCGCCGCCGCCAATACGGCCGCCGCAGCCATGAGCACACCCCATAGCGCCGGGCTTGTCTTGCCTAAAAACAACAGCTTATACACTAAGCTGCCCATTGCGCCGCCAAGCAGCGGGCCGACGATCGGCACCCAGGCGTACGACCAGTTCGACGAACCTTTGCCCGGGATCGGCAGCAAAAAATGGGCGAGCCGCGGACCGAAGTCGCGGGCCGGATTGATGGCGTATCCGGTCGTCCCGCCAAGCGACAAACCAATCGCCACAATCAAAAAACCGACGATAAACGGATTGAGGCCGTCAGCGAATTTATTGGCACCGATTGCCAAAATCGCCAAAACAAGCACAAACGTGCCGATCATTTCACTTAACAAATTGGCGACAACATTCGGCACGGCCGGACCGGTGGCAAACACGCCGAGCTTGACGCCGGGGTCATCTGTTTCTTTCCAATGCGGCCAATAATGAAGACAGACGATGACCGCCCCAACGACCGCCCCAAGCACTTGCGCTGCAATATAGCCCGGCACGTCTTTCCATGGAAAATCACCGGCAAGCGCCAACGCGACTGTCAAAGCCGGATTGAGATGGGCGCCGCTGTATTGTCCGACGGCATACGCCGCAATCGCCACAGCCAATCCCCATCCCATCGTAATGACCAGCCAACCTGAGTTGGCTGCGTACGATTTCTTTAAGTTCACGCCGGCGCACACCCCGGCTCCGAAAATGATGAGCAGTGCCGTGCCGACGAATTCTCCTAAAAACGGTGACATTTGTTCGCTTCCTCCTTTTCATTCGCGATTTTCGCTGTCATTTCCTGCTTCAGTGGTCCTTCCGGAAGGTTGTTTGTTGGGCGAAAAAACAAAGACCCACACACTTCCCCTATTTAGAGGAATGATGTGTGGGTCTCCGTTTCTCCGCCACAAAATGATTAACTTGCCTTTAGCATACCGCAAATGTGTAAGCGTTGTCAACCTATTTTTTCGGCAAAATTTGCACATAGTCGAAGTCGAGCGTATCGACCGCATCCTCGATGTGAAGGCGGGTGATGAACCGGTACGAACGGCCGAGGCGCGACAACGGCAGCGTATCAGGGATCTTGTAGGCAAACGGGATTTCTTTTTTTTCACCCGGCCGGATCGCGAACGCTCCGGCCGCCGGGATGACGGCCACGACCGCATCGCGCTCCTTGCCGTTTTCGATCGTTTTTTGCACCAGCTCGACATCGAGCCGCTTCACCGTTTGTTCGACCGTTCCGCCATAAATATGAACGATCCCTTGAATCGTTTCCCCCTGCCGCCATAACGATTTATTTAAGATCAAGTCGACGTGTGCCGACCCGACCCCGACTCTTGACATCATTTTGCGCAACAACACTGATCGTCACCTCTTTAGTCTGTCTCCCTTGTCGTTTCAATATACGAAAAAAAGCCGCCGCCCGTTTCAGCCAAAGCCAAAAAATAAACAGACGATTGCCCGTACGGCAAAAGTCTGTCTCGGGATGAAACAGACGAACGCAGTTTTTGTTACCGCTTACATCAGAGGTTACCGCATCCGCCTGCTCTTGTCAATCCGTTACTCGTATACATTTTCATTCTCAATAATGTAATCGATCCGGATGACCGGGACATCCTGCTGCTCGACCTCCGCGACGATCAAGCCGACGCGGTCATTGTAGATGCAAAACGTATCCTGTCCTTTGCGGAATGCTGATTCTCCGTACGACAGAACCATGTGGTAAATTTTATTGTCGCTGAAATACCGGCGGCTGACCCGGTTGCCCAGTCGGACGATCACTTCTTGGCCCGCGATTTTTCCGCGGTACATCCGCTTCTCCCCCTTTTTGTCGTTCCTACTCCAATGTATGGTTTTTCTCGGTCGTTCATGACTTTTTTCTCCTTCGGCGGCCCGTTTTCCTTTCTAAGATGGCGTTTCTTAGACGAGCAACCCACTTTTTTCGGAAATTTCCTGTCTTTTGCTTGACTCGGCAGCTTCCAATAGTGTATAGTAAAGTCATCACATAACAGAATATATTTCAAGCGTTCAGCACGAACACGCATCTTGGATGGCTGTGGAGTATATTTTGTTATTTGATAAAAATCTCGAGGTTAGCCAAGCTGGCTAAAGGTATTAGGAGGAATTCAGTATTATGCAACGTGGTAAAGTAAAATGGTTTAACAACGAAAAAGGTTACGGTTTTATCGAAGTGGAAGGCGGTTCGGACGTATTCGTTCACTTCACGGCAATCCAAGGTGAAGGCTTCAAAACGTTAGAAGAAGGCCAAGAAGTTTCGTTTGAAATCGTACAAGGAAACCGCGGACCGCAAGCAGCGAACGTTGTCAAATTATAAAGCTTCGTTGACATAGACGAAAGAACGGCAGCGGAACAAAAGGCATCCTGCACAAGCACGGATGCCTTTTTCATGTTCGTTTTGCATAGTTCCCGCCAGACGGCAAACAATAACAAAAAGGAGGTGTTTATATGGCCAAACGCGATGCCGACGTACATACGGGATACAACGACTTGAAGCAAGTGGAAATGTTTGTCGAGACGGCAGAAAAAATGGTTGGTCAGGCGACGATGCAGCTCGATCCGGAAATGCTTGACCATGCGGAACGAGCGGTCGAAAACGCCCGCCGCCAACTCAACCGCGCCCGGCAGGCAGCGACCGGGGTGGGCGATGACTTTTTTGCCCAGTGCGAGCAAAAACTGACCCGCGCCGAGCACCAACTTCGCGAGGCGCAACAATAACCCGGGGACAGAGCTTCGCCATGCGAAGCTCTTTTTGCTGTGCCTATCATCCGCCCGCTTGGATCGCTCTCCCCTTCGATCGGATGTAGTCGGCCTTTCACCGTCGTCCGGCATCGTGCTAAGGAGACTGACTTTGCGCTGAAAAACCGCCCCGCGGTTTCCAGCCCGCCGCTATTGGCGCGGACGCGGCGGTGCGGAAAGCAGCATCTCCCCGTACTGCCGCATTTGTTCCCCGACCGTGCATTGCTGGATGCAAAACGACTGGGCGTACGTTTTGCCGTACTCTTTCCGGAAGGTGCTTTTTAAAAAGCAGCCGTCGCAGTACGTTTCTTCTAGCTGAGCGATTTGTTCCAATATTTCTTTGCGTCGATTTCGCTTCTTTTCCATACAGCCTTACCCTTTCTCCGTCAATTCCGTTTGGCCCGTGATCAGCTGTCCGTCGAGCGCCTGGCGCGCGAGCGAATCAGCCTCCTTGTTTTGTTTGCGCGAAACGGGTTCGTACACCGGCTGGATGCCGAGCGCGCGCATTTTCTCCTCAATGCGGTCAAGCCAGGCATTATAGTCGTCCTCAAAACACGGCCAGTCGCCTGACAGCTGCTTTAAGACAACATGGGAGTCGCCGCGAAACGTCACCGGCAAATGGCGGACGCCAAGCTCCTCAAGCAGCTGCATCACAAACCAAAACGCCGCATACTCGGCTTCGTTGTTCGATTTGATCCCACCGAGCCGGCGGTTGGCACGCAACCGGTAGCGGTGGTCGTTTTGCTTATAGTACACAACCGCGCCGGCGCCGCCCTGGGCTGTTTCATGATCAAACCCGCCGTCAAAATACGCAACGACGTCATGCGGCTCGCTTTCGATTTCTTTGAGCAGCTTTTGCAGTTCTTTTTTTGACCAAGAGGTTCCGCCCCGGTCGATGAACTCAAGCGCCTTCGTCCGTCCGGTTTTTTCAAAATCGTCCGCCAACATAAGCGCCTCTTTGGCATCGGTCCAATCCGACACGAGAACGGCTTCTTGCTTTTTCGGTGTTATATATGTCCAACGGATTTGCACATCCAAACGTTGTCACCCTTCCGCATCGCGATGATCGAGGCTGGTTTTTATTTTATCATATTTTCGGCCTTGTTCATTATTTAATTATTATGCACGACAGACTCCCATATCAACCCGTTTTGTCGCAGGAGCCGGTCTTTTTTTTTCAAAAAAGTGTGTTTCTTTCGCTGCGTTTATGGTACACTAGCGGCTAGCAGCCGATCAACGGGTGGAAAAGACCGACAAGGAGGAATCGAATTGAAGCAGCAAACCGTTGCTGACCTTAGCTTGCTGGCGGTGGCGTTCGTCTGGGGGGCGACGTTTGTCGTCGTCCAAAACGCAATCTCGTTTTTGGAGCCGCTGGCGTTTAACGCCGTCCGCTTCAGTTTGGCCGGCTTGTTACTTTTTGCATGGATCGCCATCGCTTCCCGTCCGCTGCTCGGCCAGTTATCGTGGCGGGTCGTCGGCGCCGGGGCATGGATGGGGCTTTGGCTGTTTTGCGGCTATGCGTTCCAAACGGTCGGGCTTTTGTATACAACTTCGTCGAAAGCAGGCTTTATTACCGGGCTGAGCGTCGTGCTCGTACCGCTCTTTTCCGTTTTCATTGCCAAGCAAAAACCGACCGCGAACGCAGCCGTCGGAGCGGTACTGGCCGCCTTCGGCTTGTATTGGCTGACGGGCGGAGCGGAGCTGTCATTCAACCGCGGTGACGTATTCGTCTTTTTTTGTGCCATTTCATTTGCCATGCACATTATCGTCACAGGTCGATATTCGTCGCGTTATTCAACCATGCTGCTGACGATGGTGCAAATTTTTACCGTCGCTGCACTCTGTTTTTTCTTTGCCCTTTGGCTTGAAGAGGCGTCCAATATGTGGAATGCGGCGGTGCTCCGCCGCCCACAAGTATGGGGAGCGCTCATGGTCACTTCGCTGCTGGCGACGACCGCCGCCTTTTTAATTCAGACGGCGGTGCAAAAATATACAACCCCCACCCGCGTCGCGCTCATTTTCGCAATGGAACCGGTGTTCGCCGCTTTGACTGCTTATCTGTGGGCCGGTGAGCGGTTGTCGCCGTCCGCCTGGCTCGGCGGCATCGCGATTTTGGCCGGTATGATCCTCGCTGAACTTCCAAGCACTCGCTTATGGAGAAAACGGTGGCGGGAAAAACGGAACATCTTCTCATAGCGGCGGCAGAAGCTGTCCGGCCTAAAAAGCGGGACAGCTTTGTTCTTGGCTTCAGGCATTTGCCTCCATGCTTATGCTGTAGACGCCGCATCCGCTTCGCGGCTTAAAGCGCTCGCCTGCGGCGGCAAAGCCAATGCGAAAATGCGCCAGTCGCGATCCCAAGGAGCGCTCCGCCGATGACCTCAATCGGCTGATGCCCAAGACGGGTCCGAAGCTGTTGCTGCCGTTTTTTGTACACGTCTTGTTCCGGATCGTCTTCCAGTTTTTTTACCTCCTCGGCCAGTTCATTCAGACGGAGGGCGAGTTCGCCCGCCTGCCGCCGCACTCCTTGCGCATCGTACATGACGATCAATCCAAATAACGCCGCCAAGGCAAAATCAACCGTCTTCATCCCCCGCTCCAAGGCGATAAACGTCGCCAACGACGAAACGCCGGCGGAGTGAGAGCTTGGCATTCCCCCTGTTTCGAAAAACAATCGCCAATCCCAGCGGCCTGTTTCAGCCTGCTTGATCGGAATTTTTAAAAATTGCGCCAGTGCGATCGTTGCAAGCGCCGTTTTTAATCCTTTGTTCATCGTTCTTCTCTCCTTTGCCGGCCGTGCTTTGCTTATATTTTCACCCCGATCGGCCATACTATCCGAGTGGAGGTGAAAATGATGGCGAAAAACGGCGGCCGCAACCGCGGCACGAAAGCCCCGGGCGTCAATCCGCAAGGCTTTGGCCAAGACGGGACGCTCACCCCGGATCCGAAAAGCAAGCTCGAGAACGCCGCTAAAAAGCTGAACACAAAATAAAGCAGGCTTCCGCATCGGGAAGCCTGCTTTTTGTGATTATTGTTTCACTTTCGCCAATTTTTCGCGCAGCACCATTTGCAAAATGCCGCCATGGCGATAATAGTCAATTTCCACTTCACTGTCAAAGCGGACAATGGCTTCAAATTCTTTTGTCTCGCCCGTTTCCGCGTTCGTCGCTGTCACTTTGACAAGGTCGCGCGGTTTGACGTTTTCATCAATGTGGACTTCGAACACTTCTTTGCCGGTCAAACCGAGCGTTTCGGCGTTTTCGCCTTCTTTGAACTGCAGCGGCAAGACGCCCATCAGGACGAGGTTCGAGCGGTGGATGCGCTCAAAGCTTTCGGCGATGACCGTTTTGATGCCGAGCAAGAACGTCCCTTTCGCCGCCCAGTCGCGCGAGCTGCCCATGCCGTAGTCTTTGCCGGCGACAACGACAAGCCCGGTGCCGTCTTGTTTGTATTTCATGCACGCATCGTAAATCGACATCACTTCGCCGGTCGGCCAGTACGTCGTATAGCCGCCTTCCGTGCCCGGCGCGATTTGGTTGCGGATGCGGATGTTCGCGAATGTTCCGCGCATCATCACTTCGTGGTTGCCGCGCCGCGAACCGTACGAGTTGAAATCTTTCGGCTCGACGCCTTTCGAAATCAAATATTGACCTGCCGGCGTGTTTTTGCCGATTGACCCTGCCGGCGAGATGTGGTCGGTCGTCACCGAGTCGCCAAATTTGCCGACGACGCGCAAGCCGGTGAGCGGTTCGACTTTGCGCACATCCGGCGACAAGCCTTCAAAGAACGGCGGGTTTTGGATGTATGTCGAGTTTTCATCCCATTGATAAAGCGGCTCGTCTGTCGTTTCGATCGCGTTCCAACGCGGATTGCCGTCGAACACGCGCTCATATTCTTTGCGGAACAACTCCGGATCGACCGCCCGTTTGACGACGTCTTTCACTTCTTCCATCGACGGCCAAATGTCGCGGAAATAGACGTCATGACCGTCTTTGCCTTTGCCGATCGGCTCGTTGAGCAAGTCGATATCGACCGTGCCGGCGAGCGCATAGGCAACGACGAGCGGCGGCGAGGCCAAATAGTTGCCTTTGACAAGCGGATGGATGCGGCCTTCAAAGTTCCGGTTGCCGGACAGGACGCTTGTCACAAGCAAGTCGCTTTCGGCGAGCGCCTTTTCAAGCTCCGGCGCGAGCGGACCCGAGTTGCCGATGCACGTCGTACAACCGTAGCCGACGATGTTGAAGCCGAGCTGCTGAAGATACGGAAGCAAGCCCGAGTCGCGCAAGTAGCCGGTGACGACTTTCGAACCCGGAGCGAGCGACGTTTTTACGTACTTCGGCACTTGCAAGCCTTTTTCCACCGCTTTTTTCGCCACTAAGCCAGCGGCGACGAGAACGTACGGGTTGGATGTATTGGTACAGCTCGTAATGGCCGCGATCACGACGGCGCCCGTTTTCATTTTCACTTGTTCACCGTTGAGCGTAACCGTAATTTCCCGCTCCAAGTCCGCTTCCGTCAATCCGAAGCCTTGGTTGCCTTGCGGCGCTTTCACCGCATCGCGGAACGATTGCTTCATTTTCGAAAGCGGAATCAAGTCTTGCGGCCGTTTCGGACCGGACAAGTTCGTTTCGATTTCCGACAAGTTGATTTCAACGACGTCCGTAAACGTCGGCTCTGGCGCATCCGGCGTGTAGAACAAACCGTTCGCTTTGCAATACGCCTCAACGACTTGAATATGATGTTCGTCGCGGCCGGTTAGGCGCAAGTAGTCAAGCGCTTCGGCGTCAACCGGGAAGAAGCCGCACGTCGCTCCGTATTCCGGCGCCATGTTGGCGATTGTCGCCCGGTCAGCCAGCGGCAGCGTCGCGACCCCCGGGCCGAAAAATTCGACGAATTTGCCGACGACGCCTTTTTTCCGCAGCACTTGCGTCACTTTCAAAGCCAAGTCGGTAGCCGTCGAACCGTCTGGAAGCTTGCCGGTCAAGCGGACGCCAATGACTTCCGGCACCGGGAAATACGACGGTTGGCCGAGCATGCCCGCTTCCGCTTCAATGCCGCCGACGCCCCAGCCGAGGACGCCAAGACCGTTGATCATCGTCGTATGCGAGTCCGTCCCAACAAGCGTATCCGGGAACGCTTCGTACTCGTTGTTTTCCCCTTCAACTGCATGAACGACGCTTGCCAAATACTCCAAGTTTACTTGGTGGACGATCCCGGTCGCCGGCGGAACAGCGCGGTAGTTGTCGAACGCTTTTTGCGCCCATTTCAAAAACTTGTACCGTTCAGCGTTGCGGGAGAATTCCAAGTTCATGTTGTACTCAAGCGCATCGTCCGATCCGTAGCGGTCAACTTGCACTGAGTGGTCGATGACGAGATCGACCGGGATTTCCGGGTTGATTTCGTACGGATCGCCACCCAAATCCGCCATCGCCTTGCGCATCGAAGCCAAATCGACGACGGCCGGCACGCCGGTGAAGTCTTGCAAAATGACGCGCGACGGCTTAAACGGCACATCGATGTCTTTCATGTCCGGCGTTCCCCATTTGGCCAAGTTTTCGACATGCTCTTTCGTAATGACGCGGCCGTCGACTTGGCGGAGCACCGATTCGAGCAATACTTTAATCGAGTACGGCAGGCGGCTTACCTGGCCGATTCCCGCCTCTTCAAGCGCTTGCAAACGGTAATAATTGTATTTTTTACCGTTGACTTCGAATGAAGAGCGGGCGTTGAACACATCTTGTTTCGCCATATGTATAACCCCCTTCACTTCACAATAATACTATACTATTTTTCCGTGCGAAAGTCGAAAAAATAGCACGAATTCTCCCAATCCCCATAAAGTTCGGCCCGTTTTTATCTTATTATATAACAGGACAAGTTGTAAATAATGATTTCCATCGTTTCGCCATTTTATTTCCTCGCGGCGGCAAGGAAAGAATAAGGCGGCTGTTTCGTCGCAAACTAGAAGCGGAGGTGAAAAGGAATGGGCAAACGAAAAGCGAACCATGTCATCCCTGGCATGAACGCCGCGAAAGCGCAAGGGATGGGCGCCGGCTACAATGAAGAGTTTTCCAATGAACCGCTGACCGAAGCGCAGCGGCAAAACAACAAAAAGCGAAAAAAGAATCAATGACTTGGCGGCCGTTTCGCCACCCGGGCCTGCCATAACCGCATTGCCCGCTCTCTTCTAGCTATGAGAAGCGGGAAAACGTCTGGGATCCCGCCCTGCGGCAGGCTGCCAATTCGCCATGCCCGAGCATCCGGGCGGATTGGCCGCCTTGGGCAGCGATTCGTTCATACCATTGGGAAACGGTGTTCTTGAGCGCACACATGCCCAATTGACAGCAAAAAGGGAATGTCCGCCGCCGGCATTCCCTTACTCATGTTGATTCACGTCATCCACAATCGCCTGCAAGTCGCTGCGGAATTTCTCGAGCTGCACGCGCTGTGTTTCCGAGGCGACTTCAAGCGCGTTTTCAATTTGCGCAAACGCTTCGTTCACTTCCTGCCGCAAATGGGCTAACTGATAGCCGTAATCGGCTTGATCGCGGACGAGATGGTCATGCCACTCTTTTGCCTCCATCGTCGCCTTTTGCGCTGCCTGAAACGCGTCTTGCTTCGTTTTATGATAAACCATGGCTCGTTCCTCCTTTGCGGTCATAGCCGTCGTTCACTACTTATCGTTTCAATCGGGCGGCAAATTATACGCGGAATAAGCGACAGCGGAATGCCGCATGCTAAGGGGCAAAGGGGGGACACAAGGCGATGACGAACAAAAACGACGGCAAAGATATGCGCAAAAACGCCCCGAAAGGCGACAACCCCGGGCAGCCGGAACCGCTCAGCGGGTCGAAAAAAGTAAAAAACCGCAACCATACGCGGCAAAAACATAACACAAGCCATGATATGTAAACCGCTCGGCTGAAGGGCGGCGTACCCCCTGTTCCGTTCGTCAAAAAGGGGCAGGGAGCGCCGCCTCGTTCAACCGGCAGCAAACGCTGGAGCAACTGCTTTGATGCCATTGTGTTTACATAATTAAATTATGGTTACCTCATTGGCTGCCAAAACCCGCCCGGGTGAAACGGGCGGGTTGGCCTTTACGAATGAATATGTTCATACAAATCGACGAATTCAGCTGCCAACTCTTTGACGGCAATCGCTGTCATCAAATGGTCTTGGGCGTGCACCATCAGCAGCGTCACAGCCGTAGACTGCCCGCCGGCTTCTTGCTGCAGCAGCGACGTTTGCAGCTCGTGGGCGGCTTGCCGTTCCGCCCCAGCCTGCTCCAACAGCCGGCGCGCTTCGGCTAGTTTCCCCTGCTTGGCGGCGGCGATCGCCTTATGGCGCCATACGGCAAAAAAGAAACAGGGTCTGTCCCGACCCCGTTCACTTCGCAAAGACGTGATGCCCGATACGGGTCGTCACCGGACGCGACAGCATCCATTTGTCTTTTGTCACCTTTGGATTGTAAAAATAGAGGGAACCGCGGCGGTCGCCCGGGAAGAGAGCGACCGCTTTGTCGACCGCCGCGTAATCTTGTTTCGTCGGCTGAATGCGCGTCAATTTCCCCGTTTTCACCGGCACAAACGCATAGCCCGACTTCATCTTTTGGTAAATGACACCACGCACCGTGTTCGGAAACTCCGGATGGTGGACGCGGTTCAAAATGACAAGCGCGACCTCCACTTTGCCGGCAAACGGCTCGCTTGAACCGGTTTCCGCCTGCACGAGCTGGGCAAGCAGCTTTCGATCGGCGGCGGTGAGCGAAATCGCCTTTTTGCCGGCTGATGCCAAGGCAGGACGCTTCGCAGCCGCCGGCACTTTCAATTTCGCGCCAATGCGGATCATATCCGTTTTTAAACCGTTGAGCGATTTGAGTGAAGCCACCGTTGTATGATATTGTTTGGCGATTTTCGACAGCGTATCGCCTTTTTTCACTTGGTAGTATGTATAGGAGCCCGCCGCTTCCGCCGGCAGCGATTGCGAACCAAGCGCCAGGCTGCAAGCTATGGCCAGTACTGCAATTGTTTTCCTCATGCCCATCATCCCCCTTGCCGCCATCGTTCTTCCTGTTTCTCTTTGCTTACTAGATTAGCAGGCAAAACTAGGCGCGTCACTGTCTTTCATTTCCAGCCGGGCGGGCAGCTTGTTTCAAAACCGTTGACGCGCTAGGACGGGACAGGCATCTTTACAGTTGCGTTACAGTTGCGTTACGCACCGTAACAGAACGTTGGGCGCTCTCAAAGCTTGCCAAACCTTGCGCTTTTCGACATAATAATAGACGAAACTTGTCTAAGCCGCCCCGCTGCCGCGGGTGGCCGAACAGCAAGCTATCGATTATTGGTTGGGGTGGTCATCGTGCTGACCGGATGGTTTCTTTGGTTTATTTTGGTTTGGGTTGTCTTTTTGCTTGTCATGATGTCGATCGGCGGCTTTTTTATGTTCCGCAAATTTTTGAAACGGCTGCCGAAAGAAGACGGAAAATCGGAGCTCGACTGGCAGGAGTATTATATCGAACAGACGCGCCATTTATGGGGGGAAGAAGAAAAGGCCTTGCTCGAGGAGCTCGTCCGCCCTGTGCCGGAGTTGTTTCGCGACGTGGCCCGGCAAAAAATCGCCGGCAAAATCGGCGAGCTCGCGCTCAAAGAACAGGCGCCCCGCATTACGCGCGACTTGCTCATCCGCGGGTATATTATCGCGACGC
The DNA here is from genome assembly GCF_052220245.1 of Geobacillus sp. BK01. Lineage (NCBI taxonomy): Bacteria > Bacillati > Bacillota > Bacilli > Caryophanales > Anoxybacillaceae > Geobacillus > Geobacillus sp. BK01. The sequence continues at coordinate 184,682 of NZ_JBQPTH010000005.1, read as the reverse complement.
CAAAGCGCGACCATAAGTTTTTAATCCGGACGCTGCAGGCGAAAAATATTGATCTCGCCCCATATCAACATTTGTTGGAAAGCCGCTGACCGGCCTTACACTTCAGGTCGGACGCCAGCGGCTTTCGTCTGTTTGGCGACACGCATTCCTTCGTGCAGCCAAAAGGACATTGAGCGGGAAAAAGGGAGCGGCTAATTCAAAAGGCCAGCTATCCCCCGCAAAGTACGGGATCCCGCATCACAAATCGGTTCGCTGCTTATCGTATATGGCAGTGAAAAAAGTGTCCCACCGCTGCTGAGACACGCTCCTTTCCCTTCCCCAACCGGGAATCTTTGGCTTCAACGCCGCAGATGCAGGTGGGGATCAAGTGAACACCGGCGGTTTCAATTGCGCTGCCAGTTTTTTATACGACACATACATCGCGATCCGCCATGGGACGATCATGGAAAACGCAAGCAAATAAAACATGCCGCTTAACTGGCCGTAGTCGATCGTCCTCCCTAAATATGTCTTCAAGCCGAAGCGAATGGCGATCAAACTGAGCAAAATCCAAACAAACGCCTTCGAACGTTTCAGGTAAATGTCGTTGCCACGGATTTCAAATTTCGATGTTTTAATGAGAAACAGCGAAAAAAACAGGCCGAGAACGACCGCTTCGATGAGCTCCCCGCGCGTGACGCGGAATACCGGATCGATGAACATGAGCGCTCCTGTGCTCATAAACAGCGGCGGCAAAATGATTTTTTTCGCGTTCGTCGGCTTTTCCGATGCTTTCATGCGCACAAAAAAGACGAAACAAGTCATCACAATGGCGATGAGCGATGTAAGAAGCGCCAACAAAGCCATCACCTTCTTCCAGCAAAATTCATGGACAACACGATTATTATAGCAAAAACGATCGTGCTTGCCTACTGTTCCCTTCGAACGACCTCACTGCCGGCATAGAGGGAGTGCGGAACCATCTCCCTGTCAATGGAAAGAGCCGAAGCGATCTTTATACAGCCTGCGGGTTCGGCTTCCCTTGCGCCGGCGGTCGTCTATAACAGGCGGGCGACCGCTTCGAGAACGCGGTTTTCCTCAAACGGTTTGACAATAAAGTCGGCGGCGCCAGCTTCGATCGCCTCGACGACCATGCGCTGCTGCCCCAGCGCTGAACAGATGATGATTTTCGCTCCCGGGTCAGTGTCCTTGATCGCCCGCACCGCTTCGATGCCGTTCATGACCGGCATCGTAATGTCCATGATAACCAACTCCGGACGCAGCCGACGATACAGCTCGACCGCTTCTTTGCCGTTTTCCGCCTCGCCGGCTACTGTATGGCCCGCCTTTTCCAAAATGCGGGTCAGCGTCAATCGCATAAACTTCGCATCGTCAACCACTAAAACGGCAGCCACCTTCTCCACCATCCTCTCCCTACCTGTTTTTGGATTCCATCAACTACAAAGCGTCCCTCTTCGGCTAAAAGCCGGTAAATCCGCCAAACAGACTTGTTGTATAGGCGATGATCTTCGTCATCCAGTCAAAATAAAGGACAACCCCCATCGCCATCATAACATATCCGCCTGCTTTCATAATGGATGCACTACGGCGGCGAATCCATTGCAGTTTGCCGATAAAAAACGACAGAATGAAAAACGGAACGGCAAAGCCGAGCGTATACGCGAGCATATACATCATCCCTGAACCCGGATTGGCCGCGGCCAAGGCAATAACCGCCACTAAAATCGGACCCATACACGGCGTCCAACCGGCGGCGAACGCCATGCCGATGAGCGCCGAGCCAAAATAGCCCGACGGCCGCTCACGAAACGAAATGCGCCGGTCTTTCAGCAAAAACGCCGGCTTCCACAGCCCGGCGACGACAAGGCCAAGGGCGACGATCAACACCGCGCCGATTTGCCGGATCACATCTTGATAATCGGCAAACAACCGGCCGAGAAACGAAGTACCAAAGCCGAGAGAAATAAAAATCAGCGAAAACCCTAGCAAGAAGCAAAGCGTGTGCCATAAACTGCGACGGTTGAGCATGGCGTTTTCCTCTTTCAACTCGCTGACCGACACGCCGGTAATATAAGATAAAAACGCCGGATAAAGCGGCAAGCAGCACGGGGAAATAAACGACAAAAACCCGGCGCCGAACGCTAAAAAGAGATTGAGATCATTCACTGTTGAATCAGCCCCTGCTCCGTTTTTTACTTTTATTTTAGCAAAAATCCATCCTTCCGTAACGTTTTTCTCACCGTTTCTTGGTCAATTTTTCTATTTTCCATTTTTGCGTTCATTGGTAAAATAATATAAAATACAGTACACGATACTTCATGAAAAGGACGGTTTATTCGTGCCAAAACGCAATTTGTTAACCTTAATCGAACAAAAGCGGATGGAACTTGTCGACACCGTAGCCAAAACCGGTTTAAACTCGGAAGCCGCGATGAAAGTAAGCAAAGAACTTGACACGCTGCTCAACGCCTATCAACGCGAACAAGTGCGACAACGAAAACAAAGCGCCTCCCGCTAAGGCGGGAAACGGCGCTTTTTTCTTTACGCGCGGGCATCGACAAGACCGTTTTGCAACAAGTACATTTGGTAGTACAACCCTTTTTGCGCCAACAGCTGTTGGTGTGTACCGTGCTCAACAATTTCGCCGCGGTGCAGGACAAAAATTTGGTCGGCGTCTTGAATCGTCGACAGGCGATGGGCGATCGCGATCGTCGTCCTCCCTTTTCGCATTTGCGCCAGCGCCGTTTGAATCGCCTCCTCCGTCTCGGTGTCAATATGGGCGGTCGCCTCATCGAGCACTAATATTTTCGGATTGGCAGCGATCGTGCGAGCGAACGAAAGGAGCTGGCGTTGCCCGCTCGATAACGTGGCGCCGCGCTCCGCAAGCAGATGGTCATAGCGTCCGGGCAGCTGTTCAATGAACGCATCCGCCTGTACGAGACGGGCGGCGCTCTTAATCTCTTCATCGCTTAAGCGCTCGTCATACATGCGAATATTCTCTTTCACCGTCCCATAAAACAAAAACGGATCTTGCAAGACGAGACCGAGAGCGCGGCGCAGCTCGGCGCGCGAATAGTCGCGGATCGACCGGCCGTCAAGCAAAATATCGCCACGATCAAATTCATAAAACCGCATAAGCAAGTTGATGATCGAGCTTTTGCCGCTGCCCGTATGCCCGACGAACGCCACCGTCTGCCCGGGACGGATGGTAAAAGACAGCCGCTTCAGCACGTCGCGCCTGCCATCATATGAAAAGCTGACATCGCGAAACTCAATTTCTCCACGCTCAATCGTATACGGCGCCTGTTCCGGATTGGACGGGGCCTCTTCATCATGGTCAAGGAGCGCAAAGACGCGGGAGGCGGAAACGATCGCCTGCTGATAGAGCGACAACCGCATCATCATTTGCGTCACCGGCTCGAAAAAACGTTCCAAATAGTTGACAAACGCGTACAGCACCCCAATCTCGACCGGGCTCTCAAGCGCCGAAATGCCGAAAAAGCTGAGTACGACCATGATCGACACCATATAGACAACATCGATCGCCGGCCGAAGCAGCAGCCCGTCAAGGCGAATGTTTTTCATTCCCGCTTCGTAATGCGCCTCATTTACGGCAGCAAACTCTTCGTACAGGCGGCGCTGCTGGCGGAACGCTTGAATGATGGCCATCCCTTGCAGCGATTCATTCAATTTGGCGTTCAGCTCGCTCAGCCGTTCGCGCATCTCTTGGTAAAATACCGAGCTGTAACGGCGGTATGTTTTCATAATCAATGCGATGGCCGGAAGAATGAACAGACAAAACAGCGCAAGCTGAACATTGAGTGAAAACATGACGATATAAACGCCAATGACAAGCAGACCGTTTTGCACAAACACCGCTAAAACGCTAATAAACATATCTTTGATCGCTTCCGTGTCATTTGTCACCCGCGAGACGATGCTGCCGCCCGGCGTCCGGTCAAAGTAGCTCATCCCAAGTCGATGCACTTTGGAAAAGACGTCCATCCGCAACGCTTGGATAATATATAAAGCAAGCCGCTGAAACCCAATCAGCTGAAAATACCAAATGACGGTTTTCCCGACGAGCACGCCGATATAGGCGGCTGCCAGCGCCGTCACCGGACCCGGTGCGAGGCGGTTCGGCATCAAATAATCATCGATAAACACTTTCACGAGATACGGGCCGGCCAGCTCCCCGGCGGTCGCCAATAGAAGGAGCGCAAAGGCGAGCGCAGCTTCTTTTTTGTATCGCCCCATATAAGCGAGCAGCCGCCACAAAACGCGCCGCTGCTCTTTGACCGTCAAGACTTGTTCGTTCATACGCTCCCTCCTATCCGTTGTCATTCCACAAGCGCCTCAAGCTGTTGACGCCGATACATCTCGCGATACCAGCCGTCTTCAGCCATCAAGTCTTCATGCGTCCCCGCTTGTATGACGCGGCCGCCATCGAGGACGAGAATCCAATCGGCATGCTCGACCGCGCTTAAACGATGGGCGGCAATGATCGTCGTTTTCCCGCGTCGTTCCTGCTTCAATGCCGTTAAAATCCGCTCTTCTGTTTTCGCATCGACCGCCGACAATGCATCGTCTAAAATGAGCAGCTCCGGGTCCATCAGAAGCGCCCGGGCGATCGACAGCCGCTGTTTTTGACCGCCGGACAGCGAAACGCCGCGCTCACCGATGACCGTCTCATACCCGTCCGGAAAATGGAGAATGTCATCATGAATATAAGCCAACTGCGCCGCTTCGACAATTTCCTCCTCGCCTGCCTCCGGTTTAGCAAACGCAATATTGTCGCGAACAGAAGCGGAAAAAAGAAAATGGTCTTGCGGCACATAGCCAATGGCCGCCCGCAGCGCCGACAACGTATAGCGGCGGATGTCATGGCCGTCGAACCGAATGTCACCGTCATAGTTGTCAAACTCGCGCAACAACAGACGCAACAGCGTCGTTTTCCCGGCCCCGGTTTTGCCGACGACGCCAAGCGTCGCTCCGCGCTCAAGCCGGAAGCGGACGTCGGCAAGCGCCGGTTTCATCTCTCCCGGATAGGCGAACCGGCGGATGTCGTATTCGATGTTCCCCTGCGGCGGAACGGCCAACGCCCCCGGCATTTCTTTGATCTCATCGTCTTCGGCCAACAGCGCCCGCACCCGGTCGTACGAGGCGCGCCCGCGCTCGACGATATTAAACAGCCAGCCGAAGGCCAGCATCGGCCAAATCAGCAGGCCGAGGTATGTCGTAAACGACACGAGCTCGCCGATCGTCAACTCGCCGGCCATGACCATCTGACTGCCGAACGCGACAGCAAGAAAAAACGACAGCCCGACAAGCAGCCCGATCGTCGGATCAAAGAGCGCATCAACTTTGGCGACCGCGACATTTTTCGCCACCACATCTTCCGATTGGCGGCGGAACGCTTCCACATCTTTTTCTTCGTAGCCGAACGCTTTTATAACGCGAATGCCGCTCATGCTTTCTTGCACTTTATCATTCAGCGACGAAAACGCTTCTTGTGCGGTTAAAAACCGCTGATGAAGCATCGTTCCGTAGCGGCTTGTCGCCCATGCCATAATCGGCAGCGGCAGCAGGCTGATCAACGTCAGCTTCCAACTGATCGATATGGCCATCGTCGCCAGGACAAAACCGCCAAGCGTCACCGAGTCGACGAGCGTTAAAATGCCGCTTCCCGCCGTTTGTTGGATGGCTTGCAAATCGTTTGTCGCATGAGCCATTAAATCACCGATCCGCTTCCGCTGGTAAAATGACGGCGCCATTTTCGTAAAGTGGCTGTACAGCTCGTTGCGCAGCTGGCGGGCGAGCTTGACAGATGAGCCGAAAATGCAAATGCGCCAGGCGTAGCGGAGCATATAGAGCGCCCCTGCGATGGCAGCGAGAACAGCCACCCAACGAACGAGCACTTCTTTCGTCATCGTGCCGTTTTTCATATAGTCGACTAGAAGGCCGATCACTTTCGGCGGGATCGTTTCTAAAAAGGCAACGATCACGAGCAATAGAACGCCGGTGATGTACGCCTTTTTCTCTTGGCGAAAAAACCAAAACAAATCGCGGAACACGCTCACGCGACCCGCCCCCTTTCATTTGGCTAACGAACAACCGCCATATTATTGTAACAAAACTAGAAAAATTTTGAAAGAACATTTTTCCAAAATAAAAAGACACTCTCAATCGAGTGTCCGTTTCCCTTATTTCAGTTGGTTGTTCATCATTTTCATCATTTGGTTGATTTTCTTTTGCGACGGGGTCATGCCCATTTGCATCATCATCATGCGGATCATTTGTTCATTGATCGGCGGATTTTTCTTCAAATAATTAATCATCGTTTTGCGGGCGATGAAAAACCCGAGCGCCACACCGGCGATGAGCGCCAGCACACCAACGAGAATCGTGGTCCACATACAGCGATTTTCCTCCTTCTTGTTGTCTCCTTAACAGTGTACTAAACGATGTGCCATTAGACAATATTCCGCGACAAAAATCTTCGCCTTACGCAAATTTTCTTCCCGGCGCCGGTGCAGACAGCCAATGATAGTCGACAAAATCAGCAGCAACCGCCAAAAACGATGGCGCTACGCTGGCGAGCGCCCGGCCGATGTCGGCCGCCAGCGGCGCACTGTCAGCAACAAGCAGCAGGCGGCGCTTTTGCACAACAAGAAGCGCTTCGTCACCGGCGTCATTTTGCAAAATGAACATATTGCGCTCTAAATTTTTGCCGACACGCCCGACAAAATATTGCTTTAAGCCCAACTCGAGACGCGAAAACGACAACCGTTCGGTAATAAATTCAACTTGCTTGCGGCAAATCGTTTTCAACGGCGCTTTCGCATACTGATGCTCCCGAAGCAGTTCGACAATTTTTTCCGTCCGGTGGCGGTAGTGTGCCGCCACTTCATCATTTAACAAATAAATCCAATAACGAACCATGTCCCATCCCCCATTTCTCTTCATCTATTTCTATTATAGAAAAGGAAAGGGGAAAAATATGTCTATTAGCGGTAATTTTTTTCACTAACATTGTCGATTTTTGGTTGCGGCGGGCGTCCGCCGCAACTCGATCAAAAAAGCTGCCCTTGCAACGCGCAAGGGCAGCCTGTTCTCACGGTCGTTCGGTTACTTGCCAAGCAATGCTTTCACGCGACGGACGACGTTGTCAACGGTAAAACCATATTCAGCCATAATTTTTTCTCCCGGAGCAGAAGCGCCAAACCGATCGATGGCTACAATGTCGCCATCCGCACCGACATAGCGCTCCCAGCCGAGCGACGCGCCCATTTCAATGGCAAGCCGCTTCGTCACCGTCGGCGGAAGCACTTCATCGCGGTACGCTCCCGGCTGCGCTTCAAAGCGGTCCCATGACGGCATGCTGACGACCGAGACATCGATGCCTTCAGCAGCGAGCGCTTCCTGCGCTTTCACCGCCAGGCTCACTTCCGAACCGGTCGCCAACAGCAGCGCTTCTGGAGTGCCGTTTTTCGCCGGCGAGACGACGTACGCACCTTTTTTCACGCCTTCATATGCCAAATCGGCTGTTGTCGGCAAGGTGGGGAGGTCTTGGCGCGTCAGAACGAGCGCGGTCGGCTTGTCCGTCGATTCAACCGCCAACCGCCAAGCCGCCGCCGTTTCGTTCGCATCAGCTGGTCGGATGACTGACAAGTTCGGCATCGCCCGGAGTGAAGCAAGCTGCTCAACCGGCTCATGCGTCGGGCCGTCTTCCCCGACGGCAATGCTGTCGTGCGTCAACACATACGTCACCGGCAAGCCCATGAGCGCCGCCAGCCGAATCGCCGGGCGCAAATAATCCGAGAACACGAAGAACGTGCCGCCAAATACCTTCACTCCACCATGGAGCGCCATGCCGTTTAACGCCGCCCCCATGGCAAATTCGCGCACACCAAACCAAATGTTGCGCCCTTCATAGCTGCCCGGCAAGAAGTTGCCGCCACCTTTAATGAGCGTTTTGTTCGAGCTCGCCAGGTCAGCCGAACCGCCAAACAGCTGCGGCACCGCTTTGGCGATGGCATTGATCACTTCCCCGGACGATGAACGGGTCGCCAAGCTTTTGCCTGCTTCATACACCGGCAGCGATGCTTCCCAACCGTCCGGGAGCTTCCCTTCGATCGCCTGCTTCAGCTGGGCGGCCAATTCCGGATGCGCCTGCTCGTAGGCAGCCAATTGTTCCTTCCATTCCGCTTCTTTTTTCGCCCCGGCTTCTTGCACCGTTTCTCGGAAGTGGGCGTACACTTCATCCGGCACATAAAAATCTTCAGCAAACGTCCAGCGGTATGCTTCTTTCGTCAGTTTCGCTTCCTCGGCCCCGAGCGGAGCGCCATGGACGCCCGATGTGCCCGCCTTTGTCGGCGCGCCGTAACCGATCGTCGTCTTCACTTCAATGAGCGTCGGCCGGTCGAGATCGGCGCGTGCTTCCTCGAGCGCTTTGGCGATTTGTTCGATGTTGTTGCCATCTTCAACGCGCAAATATTGCCAGCCGTATGCTTGGAAGCGTTGGGCGACGTTTTCCGAAAATGACAAGTTCAGCTCCCCGTCAAGGGAAATGTCGTTTGAATCATATAGAACAATCAAGCGGCCGAGCTTCAAGTGGCCGGCGAGGGAAGCCGCTTCGCTCGCCACCCCTTCCATTAAGTCGCCATCACCGCAAATCGCATACGTGTAATGGTCGATAATGTCAAATCCGTCGCGATTGTATGTAGCCGCCAAATGCCGCTCCGCCATCGCCATGCCGACCGCCATCGCGATCCCTTGGCCGAGCGGGCCGGTTGTCGCCTCTACCCCTGGCGTATGGCCGTATTCCGGGTGCCCCGGCGTTTTGCTTCCCCATTGGCGGAACTGCTTCAAATCGTCCATCGTGACATCGTAGCCGCTTAAATGAAGCAAGCTGTAAAGCAGCATCGACCCGTGCCCGGCGGACAAAACAAACCGGTCGCGGTTGAACCAGCCCGGATTGGCCGGATTATGGTTCATGAATTTCGTCCAGAGTGTGTACGCCATCGGCGCCGCGCCCATCGGCATGCCGGGATGCCCGGATTTTGCCTTTTCAATCGCGTCAATCGACAGCGTACGGATGGTGGTAATCGCTAATTCTTCGATCGAATGCGCCATCGTGTTCCTCCCTTTCGTCAACATGGTGTCATTTACTATCATATAGAAAATCAGCTTCTTTGTACAACGTTATTTTCACTGTCAGAAAAAACAGGGCATCTCCGCCTTTCTCGCCCGTCGTTTAATGAAGGCGACGACGCTGGCTTTCCTTCAATTTTTTGGGCGTCACGTCGTTGCCGTTTGGGTCGATGACCGTCACCGTGTGAAGCATGTCGGTCATCGCTTGGCGGAACGCCTGAATGTATTCGCGGCGAAGCTCTGCCTGTTCGATTGTTTCTTCAGCCGACAAGCCGACCGTTTTCGCCTTTTTTGCCAGCTCATTGATGCGGGCCAATTTATGCTTGGCAAGCATGGGGCATCTTCTCCTGTCTATCATGTTATTGCTCTGTTTTATCTTATCCGACCGGGCGGGCCAATGGCAACAGGGAAGCCTCGGCTCTCGGACGCTAGCGCCGCTCGTGTTCGTCCATATACTCCTGGTAGCGGCGATGGACGGTCGCTTTGGACGCCGCGTAACCGAAGCTCCGGAGCGTGGCGGCGATCTCCGCAAACGTCAAGCCGCGCCCGCGCAAGCGGACGATTTCCTCAACCGGCAGTTCAATCCGGTCGCGCCCGGCGTTTTCACCGCGGCGCGCCAAGTTCCGCTCCGGCCGGTAGCCGCGCTCGATAGCCCGCTGCATGCCGCGCTTAATTTTTGCATTATGTATTTTTCGTTGGTACTCCTCCACGATGGCGATGATCGACAGCACCATTTCATCTGCCTCTGACAGCGGCATCTCGCCGCGATGGCTGGCGCTGTAGATTTTCACGCCCCGTTTTTTCAAGCAATGCAGCACGGCCATGCGCGCGTGGCCGCGTCCAAGCCGCGTTTCATCTTGAATGAGCAAGGCGTCGACCGCGCCTTCTTCACAAAGTGCAAGCAGCTCGAGCACCCCGTCGCGGTCGGCTTCATAGCCGCTCGCCTGCTCGGCGATCACTTGGATGACATCAAAGCCGCACTCTTTTGCCAGCTTCTCCAGTTCGGCGCGTTGCCGTGCCAGCGACGTTTCCTGTTCTGTTTTGTCCGTACTGACGCGGCAGTAAATGACCGCCTTCATGGCAACCCCTTCTTTCTGTCACCGCCTGACGGCCAACGAGCCGTCCTGCTTTGATTTTAACACAGGAATAACGATTTGTTCACCTGCCGTAAGGCGCGAGCTCAGCAGATGGTTTACCTCTACCACCCAGCGGATAAACTCGTTCGGTGACAGCCCGTGTTCCCCTTCATACTGTTTCGCCAACCCCCAAAGCGTGTCACCGGGAGCAACGGTGACAGTCATGTATGCATTTCGATCGACCGGACTGCCGGCATAAACGAATGCCGCGAGCGTTAACGCGAGCAAGGCCGAAAAAACGAGATAGTGCATCAGTGCTTTTTTCATGTCCCCACCCTCACCTAGAATATTTGTTCGTTTTTTCTCCATTATAATCAAGAACGTTTGTTTGCGTCAACAAAAAAATTCGAACTTATGTTTGTTTTTCTCGTTCTCCCATGCTATAATGAAAGCAAATGATGTGGCAAGAGGTGTGAAAAAGGATGACGAAACTGTCCAAGCGGCAGCAACAAATTTTAGAGTTTATCAAGCAGGAAGTGAAAACGAAAGGCTATCCTCCGTCGGTAAGGGAAATCGGGGAAGCGGTCGGTTTGGCGTCGAGTTCAACCGTCCACGGCCATCTTGCGCGCCTTGAGAGCAAAGGATACATCCGCCGCGACCCGACGAAACCGCGCGCCATTGAAATTTTGGACAGCGATACGGAAAAAGCGGGGGAAAAAGGGGAGATCATTTCGGTGCCGGTCATCGGCAAAGTGACAGCCGGACAGCCGATCACGGCTGTCGAGAACATTGACGACTATTTCCCGCTGCCGAAGCGGCTCGCCGCCGGCGAGGAACCGTTGTTTATGCTCGAGGTGATGGGCGACAGCATGATCGAAGCCGGCATTTTGGACGGCGACTATGTGATCGTCCGCCAACAGTCGTCCGCCAATAACGGCGACATCGTCGTCGCCATGACGGAGGAAAACGAAGCAACGGTAAAACGGTTTTTCAAAGAAAAAGACCATATCCGCCTGCAGCCGGAAAACATCCATCTCGCACCGATCATCGTTCGTCATTGCACGATTCTTGGCAAAGTGATCGGCGTGTATCGCCTGATCGACTAAGGGTCCGGCCGGCGCCGCGCGCCATAACAAAAGCTGCCCCGTTTGTCGGGGCAGCTTTTCGATTAGTACAGCTCCATATATTGGTCCAACTCCCATTGATGGACCGTTGTCCGATACATATCCCACTCGATTTCTTTCGCTTCGACGAAATGCTCGAATAAATGCTTGCCAAGCGCATGGACGATCACCTCGTCCGATTTCAAGTTTTCAAGCGCTTCGATCAGCGTCGCCGGCAAATCAACAATCCCTTCTTCGAGCCGCTCTTCTTTCGTCATGACGTAAATGTTTCGGTCAACCGGCGCCGGAGGAGTGAGCTTGTTGCGAATGCCGTCAAGCCCTGCCGCCAACAGCACAGCCATCGCCAAATACGGGTTCGCTGCCGGATCGACGCTGCGCACTTCGATGCGCGTGCTCATGCCGCGCGAAGCCGGGATGCGGATGAGCGGGCTGCGGTTGCGCGCCGACCAAGCAACGTAACACGGCGCCTCATAGCCCGGAACGAGCCGCTTGTACGAGTTGACCGTCGGATTGGTCACCGCCGTAAAATTCGGCGCATGTTTCAGCACACCAGCGATAAACTGCCGCGCTGTATCGCTCAGCTGCAAATCGCCGTTCGGATCAAAAAAGGCGTTTTCGTTGTTGCGGAACAACGACAAGTTGCAGTGCATTCCCGAACCGTTAATACCGAAAATCGGCTTCGGCATAAACGTCGCATGCAGCCCATGTTTGCGGGCAATCGTTTTGACGACGAGCTTAAACGTTTGAATGTCGTCGCACGCTTTAATGGCGTGGGCATATTTAAAATCGATCTCATGCTGCCCTGGGGCGACCTCGTGGTGCGATGCTTCGATTTCAAAACCCATTTCTTCAAGCTCAAGCACGATGTCGCGCCGGCAGTTTTCACCCAAATCCGTCGGCGCCAAATCGAAATAGCCGCCACGGTCATTCAGTTCCATCGTCGGACGCCCGTGTTCATCAAGCTTGAAAAGGAAAAACTCCGGCTCCGCCCCTAAGTTGAACGCTGTAAAGCCGAGCGCTTCCATTTCCTTCAACACGCGTTTTAAGTTGTAGCGCGGGCAGCCTTCAAACGGCGTGCCATCCGCATTGTAAATGTCGCAAATGAAGCGGGCGACTTTCCCTTTTTCTGACGTCCACGGAAAAATGACAAACGTATCCAAATCCGGATACAAATACATATCCGATTCTTCGATGCGGACGAATCCTTCGATCGACGACCCGTCAAACATCATTTTGTTGTTGAGCGCTTTTTCGATTTGGCTAACCGGAATTTCGACGTTTTTGATCGTGCCTAAAATATCCGTAAATTGCAGGCGAATGTACTTGACGTTTTCTTCTTTGACGATGCGCATAATGTCTTCGCGCGTATATTTTGCCATGTTGACAACTCCTCCCCGGCTCCGAAATCATTTCCTAGTCATTAGTGAAAGAAGCGAGCGAGATCTCCTTGGCGAAGCGATGCGCGCTGGAATCGCCCGGCCTGCAGCAGCTCCGTCCGCAACATTTCGCGCAGCTCCTCGTCTGACAGCTTCGGTCTCCCTACTTTTTCAACTTTTTCCGGCTGCTCGCGGCGCCCTTCTTGCCGGGCGGCAAAAATTTGCTTGATGCCGGCCAAGTTAACGCCTTGGTCAATCAAATCTTTAATTTCGAGCAAACGGTCGATATCATTGAGCGAAAACAGCCGCCGGTTTCCTTCCGTGCGCGCTGGCGTGACGAGGCCGTGCTCTTCGTAATAGCGGATTTGACGGGCTGATAAGTCCGTTAGCTGCATCACAGTCCCAATCGGAAACAATGGCATGGAACGACGAATATGGCTACTCATGCCAATTCCTCCTCGCTTTTGATACCTTCATTTTATCATAATGTCAAGAAAATAGTCAATGACACGTCATATTTTCTTACAAACAAATGAGCTGTTGCTCAAGCAGGCGGTGAACGGCTGAGCAAATGGCGATTTTCACGTGTGAATACGTCAATCCGCCTTGCACGTACGCAACATACGGCGGCCGCAGCGGCCCGTCTGCCGTCAGCTCGATGCTCGCGCCCTGCACGAACGTGCCGGCCGCCATGATGACTTTGTCTTCATAGCCGGGCATCTCGCTTGGGTGCGGGGTAAAATGGGCGTTGACCGGAGAAGCGGCTTGGATGGCTTGGCAAAAGGCAACCATTTGCTTCGGGTCGTCAAAGCGAACCGATTGCACGAGGTCCGTGCGCTTCTCCTTCCACGATGGCGATGTCGAAAGTCCGATGCGCTCGAGCATCGCTGCCGTAAACACCGCCCCTTTGAGCGCTTGGCCGACAATGTGCGGGGCGAGGAAAAACCCTTGGTACATCTCCGGCAACGTATAAAGCGACGGGCCGACTTCCGCCCCGATGCCCGGTGAGGTCATCCGGCAGGCGCACGCTTCGACGTATGGCTGCTTGCCAACGATATAGCCTCCCGTTTTCGCCAAGCCTCCGCCCGGGTTTTTGATCAGCGAGCCGGCCATCAAGTCGGCGCCGACATGGCACGGCTCTTTTTCCTCCACAAACTCGCCGTAACAGTTGTCGACAAACACCACGACATCCGGCTTGATCGCTTTAACAAAGGCGGTCATCTCCGCGATTTCATCGACCGTAAACGACGGGCGTGTCGCATACCCGCGCGAACGCTGAATGCCGATCATTTTCGTCCGCTCGTGGATCGCTTCGCGAACAGCCTGAAAGTCGACGGAACCGTCTTCCATCAGCGGCACGCTCCGATAACGGATGCCGAACTCTTTTAGCGAACCGACGCCGCCGCCGCGGACGCCGACGATTTCCTCAAGCGTATCGTACGGAGCGCCGGTGATGTAAAGCAATTCATCGCCCGGCCGCAAGACGCCAAACAGGGCGATCGCAATCGCGTGCGTGCCGGAAATGATTTGCGGACGGACAAGCCCCGCTTCCGCTCCAAACACATCGGCGTAAATGCTATCGAGCGCATTGCGGCCGATATCGTCGTAGCCGTAGCCGGTTGACGGGATGAAGTGCCCGTCGCTCACCTGATGGCGGCGAAAACTGTCGAGCACGCGATATTGGTTCACATCGATGAGCTCATCGATAGCGCGGTGGATCGGTGCAATTTGTGTTTCCACTTCCTCGATGAGAGCAGCGATTTTTTCTCCTTGTCTCCACTGTGTCCAAAACATAAGATGAACCCTTTCTTACCGTTGAAATGATTGCAGCTCCCCATATAACGGGTGTGTCGGCAGCACGTATCCTTGACAGTCGTACGTGCCCTCGTGTTCATTATAATGCCATTCATGCAAAATCGTGTCCGTTTTGAGACGGGCGAGCAGTTTTCCTTCTCCGCTTGGAATCGACACGTCATAACGACTCATTTGCTGTTTCACCGCCTCTTCGATAAAGAGGCGGAGCCGGTCGACATCGGCAGCCGAGAGCGCGCTCATCACAATTGCATCGGTTGCCGTCGGGAGAAATTCCGGCGCTTGCCGATCGCTTTTATTGTAAACGGTGGCGGCCGGAATAGAAGAGGCCCCTAGTTCCGCCATGAGCCGCGATACGGTGCGCTCATGTTCGGCGTAATCCGGGTGCGACGAATCGACGACATGAAGCAGCAAGTCCGCTTCCTTCACTTCTTCAAGCGTCGAGCGAAACGCAGCAACGAGCGTCGTCGGCAAATCTTGAATGAACCCGACCGTATCGGTGACAAGCACCGTGTAGCCGCATGGCAAGACGCACTTGCGCGTCAGCGGATCAAGCGTGGCGAACAGCAAATTTTCCTCGAACGAATCGGCGGCGGTCAACCGGTTGAAGATCGTTGACTTGCCGGCGTTCGTATAGCCGACGAGCGCGATTTGAAAGGCGCGGTTTTTTTGCCGGCGCTCGCGATACCGCCCGCGATGCCCGGCGATGCGCCGCAGTTCCTCTTTAATGTCGTCAATGCGGCGGCGAATATGGCGGCGGTCAGTCTCCAACTTCGTCTCTCCCGGTCCGCGCGTGCCGATGCCGCCGCCAAGACGCGAGAGCATCTCTCCTTGGCCGCTCAGGCGCGGCAGCATATACTCGAGCTGGGCGAGCTCAACTTGCAGCTTTCCTTCTTTCGAGCGGGCGCGTTGGGCAAAAATGTCTAAAATGAGCTGCGTCCGATCAATGACCTTGACCTCGCCAAGCATGTTCGTCAAATTGCGCGCCTGGCTTGGAGAAAGCTCGCTGTTAAAAACGACAAGATCAGGATCGAGTTCCTTCACAAGCGCGGCGAGCTCCTCCGTTTTCCCTTTGCCGATATACGTCGCCGGATGCGGCGTTTCACGCTTTTGCGTCAGTTCGGCAGCCACTTCACCGTTCGCCGTCGCCACGAGCGAAGCGAGCTCTTCCATGGAGTAGCAAAACCGTTCATGATCAACACCGGCGAGTTGGCAGCCGACGATAATGGCTTGTTCACGGCCCATGGCATCCTTCCTTTCTGGCGGACTTGTTGTCTTCTTCCATCATACCAAAATGGGCGGCCGGCTTGCTAGTTCATTCAAAAAAATGATTGATTCCCGGGCTTTGTTACCCCTACAATGATAGGAGAAATTCGCTTAGAAAGGAACGACTTCGATGACATGGGAAGTGTTAAGCATCATCGGCACGATCGCGTTCGCCATCAGCGGGGCGATCATCGCCATGGAAGAGGAGTACGATTTGCTCGGGGTATATATTTTGGGGATCGTTACCGCCTTTGGCGGAGGGGCGGTGCGCAATTTGCTGATCGGGTTGCCCGTGTCAGCTTTATGGCAACAGGGGGAGCTCTTTCTTGTCGCCTTAATCTCGATGACAGTCGTCTATTTGTTCCCACGGCAAATGTTGCCGCCATGGAAACGGTGGGGCAACTTTTTTGACGCCCTCGGTTTGTCGGCGTTTGCCATCCAAGGAGCGCTGCACGCGGTGAAAATGGGGCATCCGCTAAGCGCCGTCATCGTCGCCGCCGTGTTGACCGGCAGCGGCGGCGGCATCATCCGCGATGTGCTCGCCGGGCGGAAGCCGCTCGTGTTGCATGCGGAAATTTACGCCGCCTGGGCGATTCTCGCCGGTCTTGCCATCGGGTTGAGATGGGCGAATTCTCCTATGGAACTGTATATACTGTTTATCGCTGTCGCCGCTTTGCGCATTTTATCCTACACATACGGCTGGAAACTGCCGCGCCGGGCGGTCGGGGAAAAAGTGGGCGGACGGTGAGAAACCAACCGGAAAGCAACATCCTTCTGTTCGTTAAGCGAAGGCCTCCACGAAGGCGCTTCGCTTTTTGATCGCCTCCTTTCTCACGCGCTTGGCCCGCTTCGCACCGCCACCGCCACACCGGTAACAATGAGCGCGCCGCCGAGCCAAAACGAGGCGGTGAGCTGCTCATGCAAAAACAGCCAGCCAAAAAGCGAGCCAACGAGCGGCTGGAAAAAGAAAAAGAGCGAGCCGATGCCAGCGTCCATCATCTCCATTCCTTTATTCCAAAGAAAAAAGGCGCCGGCGGTCGACACCACACCGAGGTATAACACGCCGAGCACGACAGGCGCGTTCCATTGGTTTATAGCCAAGCCCGGCCTTTCAGCGGCCATCATCGGCGTCATGCCAATAAATGCGGCCAAGATGGCGTAGGTGGTGATGGAAAATACAGACAATCGGACTGACGCCATTTTCACAAGCACCGACAATAGCGCCCAAGTGACCGCTGCACCGACTAGCGCCATATTTCCGGCGAACGTCGACTCCCCGCCGCCTCCGAAGCCGACGATGACGATGACGCCGGATGCCGCCAATAACAGCGCGCTGATTTTCCGCCATGTGAGCGCTTCGCCAAGCAGCCAACGGGCAAACAAAACGACAAACGCCGGCGTCGAGGCGGTGATGAGTGAAGCGGTATGGGCGTTCGACCATTTCGTGCCGACAAATTGCAAAGAAATGGAGACGACATAGCCGACCATGCCAATCGCGATGACCATCCCCCAGTCGCGCCCGTTTTTCGGCGGGCGCTCGCGTTTTGCCGCCGCAATGGCGGCAAGCACGATCAAGGCAATGGCATAACGAAGCCAGACGAGCGTCAACGGCGGAATGTAGTCCAACACGTATTTGCTCACGACATACATCCCGCCCCAAATGCCAGCGGCAAGGGATAAATACAAGGAAGCGAGAACAGGCTGTTTCATGCCCTCCATCTCCTTTGCTTTCCTAACACTCAAGGCGAAACCGTTATTTCCAGAAGCAACGGCCAAACAAGACTGTTTTCCAACAGCTAGACGTTGCTTTCTTCAGGAGGAAACACAGGGGCGAGCGAAACCGTCAAATCAGGCTGCCAAAACGAAACAAGCTCATCGCTTGGTCCGAAAACCGCCCGCTGTTGAAATCTCCCATCTTGCCAACTGAACACTTCGATCGTCCGATTGATGGGATCTACAATCCAATACTCATGCACGCCATATTTCTCATATAAATAATATTTCTGATTTCGATCACGCAGGGCGGTGCTTGGCGACAGCACTTCCACAACAAGATCGGGAGCCCCTTTCATTCGCCGATTCCTCATTTGCTCAACCCGGCAAACAACTGATAAATCTGGCTGAACAACCGTTTTTGCCATCCGTTCCGGCTCCTCAGGATCAAGCTGAACATCAAACGGACCAAGAATGACATGACAGCCACGTGCCTGAAAATACGAAGCCAACGCAAGGTGCAGTTGCCCGACCACATACTGATGCTCAAACGATGGAGAGGCCAATAAATACGGAACCCCTTCGATCAGTTCCCAATTTCCTTCCCAACGTTCAATGTCCTGATATGTGTAAAAAGGTCTTTCTTTTTGCACTGCGTTTCCCCTTTCCCTTGCTTTTCTTTCATCTTATCACAGGCACTCCCGCTCCGTCCTATCGTTTTACGAAAAAAATGCGGGGCGGCTTGACGGCCGCCCTGCTGTCGAACGCTTCCCCCCCAATCATTCTCACTCCTTATCCCCGCTCAATGATCGTGGCTGTCGCCATGCCGTGGCCGATGCAAATCGTGAGCAGCCCGTAGCGGCCGCCGCGCCGCTTCAGTTCATGGACGAGCGATGTCATCAGCTTGACGCCGGTTGCGCCGAGCGGATGGCCAAGCGCAATGGCGCCGCCGTTGACATTCACTTTCGCAAGCGGAGCGCCGATTTCCTTTTGCCAGGCGAGCACGACCGGGGCAAACGCTTCATTGATTTCAATGAGGTCGATGTCGTCGATCGTGAGGCCCGCTTTTTTCAACACTTGCCGTGTCGCCGGAATGACGCCATCGAGCATATACGTCGGGTCGGAACCGACGACCGTTTGCGCGACGATGCGCGCTTTCGGCGTGAGTCCGAACCGTTGCGCCGCCTCCCGTTCCATCAACAGCACGGCTGCCGCCCCGTCGCTCATTTGGCTCGCATTGCCGGCAGTGATGACGCCATCTTCTTGGAAAACCGGTTTCAGTGCGGCGAGCGCTTCTGGCGACGTATCGGCCCGCGGCCCTTCGTCATCGGCGACGAGAATCTCACGGCCGTCGCGGTCCAGCCCTTTGACCGGAACGATTTCCGCGCGAAACTTCCCTTCGCGCAAAGCCGCCAAGGCGCGCTGATGGCTTTCGTACGCGTAGGCGTCGAGCTCCTCGCGCGTCAGGCCGTATTTTTTGGCGATTCGCTCGGCCGAGACGCCTTGGTGGATGAACTCATATTTTTCATGAAGCGACGGTGGAATCGTCCGTTCGTTGCCATCGCTTAAAATGGGCACTTTCGTCATGCTTTCGACTCCGGCGGCGATCGCGGCATCCATATCGCCGGAGCGGATTTCCTGGGCGGCGAAATGAATCGCCTGCTGGCCCGAGCCGCACATCCGGTTGATTTGCACGGCCGGCACTTCGATCGGGAATCCGGCCTCGAGCGCCGCGAGCCGGCCGATGTTGTATCCTTGTTCGGCGATCGGCGTCACGCAGCCCATGACGATGTCTTCGACCATCCGCTTTTCAATGCCCGCCCGGCGTACGACTTCATCGAGCACGACCGCGGCGAGATGCACCGGATGAACATCGCGGAAGACGCCGTTTCGCTTGCCGACCGGCGTTCTGACCGCCTCCACAATGACCGCTTCACGCACCATGCTTGTTCCCCCTTGTCATTTTGGTCATCCCTGCGCCTTTCTTTGGTGCAGGCCGCACTGTTTCGCGCAAAGGTGCCGGCAGACAGCGGACGCCGCCGGATCGGCATGTTCCCGCTCCGACGGCCCAGCCTATTGTGCTTCTTGTCATGTTGAATACGCATAAAACCCTTTTCCCGTCTTCCGGCCTAAATGACCGGCCTCAACGAGCTTGCGCAAAAGCTGCGGTGCGCGGAACCGGCCGCCGTACGCTTCCGTCATATTTTCGCTCACAAACAAAAGCGTATCGAGCCCAACCATGTCGGCGAGTTCAAGCGGCCCCATCGGGTAATTGAGCCCGAGGCGCACCGCTTTATCGATGTCTTCCGCTGAGGCCACTCCTTCTTCGTACATGCGGATGCATTCGATCATATGAGCGGCGATCGCCCTTGTCGTCACAAATCCTTGCCGATCCTTGACCACCACCGTTTCTTTGCCAAGCTCCGCGGACAGGCGGCGGATGGCGTCAACCGTTTCATCAGAGGTCGTCTCGCCTTTGACAATCTCAATCAGTTTCATCACCGGGGCCGGATTGAACCAATGCATGTCGATCACTCTCTCCGGCCGCCTGGTCGCGGCAGCGAGCGCCGTGACGCTCAACTCCGATGTGTTGGTCGCCAAAATGGCGTTCGGCCCGGCCAGCTCATCAAGTCTTTGAAACACGTCTTTTTTCAGCGCCAAGTTTTCCGGCACGGCTTCAATGACGACGTCCGCCCCGCGCACCGCTTCAGCCAAATCGATGGTCGGGCGGATGCGCCCAAGCGCCGACGCTGCCTCCGGCTCGGACAGCTCGCCGGCTTTGACAAAGCGGCGCAAACTTTTTTCCGCCGAAGCGAGCCCGTTTTGCAAAGCCGTTTCGGACACGTCATATAAGTACACCGTTTTTTCCGCCATCGCCGCCGTTTGCGCGATGCCGCTTCCCATCACGCCGGCGCCGATGACCGCAATAGTGTCTGCCACGTTGTTCGCCTCCTTTACTCCGTCGCCGCATCGGCATAGCGCGCCGCCAGCTCATCGCGCAGCTTCCGCTTTAAAAATTTGCCGACGCTCGTTTTCGGAATTTCATCAAGAAATACAATGTCATCCGGCAGCCACCATTTCGTGAACTGCGGACGCAAAAAGTCGTACAGCTCTTCTTTTGTGACATTTTTCCCTTCTTTCAGCACGACGCAGGCAATCGGCCGCTCTTGCCATTTCGGATGCGGCACGGCGACGACCGCCGCTTCAAACACCGCCTCGTGCGCCATAAGGGCGTTTTCCAAATCAACCGACGAAATCCATTCTCCGCCGCTTTTAATGACATCTTTCGTCCGGTCGACGATTTTCACAAACCCTTCTTCGTCGACGGTGACGACATCGCCGGTATGGAGCCAGCCGTCGCGGAACGAGTCTTTCGTCCGCTCATCGTTGTAATATTCGGCGGCAATCCACGGCCCGCGCAGGCAAAGCTCACCCATTTCCTTCCCGTCCCAGCGGACCGGGCCGTTTTGGCCGATCACTTTCATTTCAAGACCCGGCGCCAGCAGCCCTTGTTTGGCGCGAATGTCGAGCTTCTCCTCGTATGACAGTCCGTCTTGATAGCTTTTCGGACGCGAGACGAGCACCAACGGGCTCGTTTCCGTCATCCCGTATGCGTGAATAAACGGAATGCCGTACTTTTCTTCGAACGTCCGGATGACCCCTTTCGGTGCGGCCGACCCGCCGCAAATGACACGCGTTAAGCTGCTGACATCGTAGGTTCCTTTCTCCAATTCTTGCAAGAGTCCAAGCCAAATCGTCGGCACGCCGGCCGTGATCGTCACCCGCTCAGCATCAATGAGCTCGGCAAGCACTGTCGGCGTAAACGCCGGCCCCGGCATGACGATCGTCGAGCCGAACCACGTGGCGGCAAACGGCAGTCCCCAGGCGTTGACATGGAACATCGGCACGACCGGCATGATGACATCGCGCTCGCACAGCCCTTGCGTGTCAGCCAACCCGAGCGCCATCGCGTGCAGGACGGTGCTTCGGTGCGTATAGACGACCCCTTTCGGAGCACCTGTTGTCGCCGACGTATAGCACATACCGGCCGGTCGGTATTCATCGAGGTCTTTTAAAAATGGAAAGGAAGGATCGCCATCCGCGAGCAGCTTTTCGTAATGGTACACCGGCGAAAGCGTCGTTTCCGGCAGCTCATCCTTATCAGTCATGATAATAAAGGCGCGCACGTTCGAGATCTCGTCTTTGACCGCCTCGATCGCCGGGAGCAAATCGTCGTCAATCAGCAGGACGCGGTCATCGGCATGGTTGATGATGTAGGCGATATGCTGCGCCGAAAGGCGAATGTTGATCGTATGAAGCACCGCCCCGATGCCGGGAATGGCAAAATACGCTTCCAAATGGCGGTGATGGTTCCACGCGAACGTGCCGACGCGGTCGCCGACCTCGACGCCAAGCCGTTTTAACACGCTTGACAACCGCCGCGTTCGCTCGCCGATCTCCTTGTATGTATGGCGGACAATGCCCCCTTTCATGCGCGAGACGACTTGTTTCGCCGGGAAAAACAGCTCCGCCCGCTCGAGCATCATCGAAATGTTTAACGGTGTTTTCATCATCGTTCATTCCCCCTCCCTTAATAAGTAGGCGTGTTCATTCGTGTTCGGGACGGCTGCGCCGTCCTCCCATCGGCCATCCGATCCATGCGCCGCCGTCCAGGCGCCATCCGGCCGCAGCCGGACGAGATGGCGAAGCCGATGATCAGCAAACCATTCCTTCGCCTCTCTTGTTTCGAGCACCGGGGCGAGACAGGCATCGACCGTTTCGGCGAACGCGCGCCACTCGTCCAATGTCTTTTCGCGGAACAAGGCGACAAGCCCGTCATATACCGCTTCCCCCGGCCGTGCCGGCGCCCATTGCGCCCCGATCCATTCCGGACGGCTGACCGCTTCGCAAAATTGCCGCCAAAAGTGCGGCTCGAGCGCTGCCAAACTCATATAGCGGCCGTCTTTTGTCTCATACAGCTGGTAGCACACCACCTCACCGGAAAGCTCGGCCAAACCGTTTTTCGGTCCGCCGCCGTGCTCAATGGCGAAATGGCCGGCCATCATCGCCGCCAGGCCATCGACAAGCGAGACGTCCAAATGTGCGCCGGCTCCCGTTTTCTCACGGGCAAACAAGGCCGCCAAAATGCGTTCGGCCGCCGCCATGCCGCCGATAAAATCGGCGAGCGTCACGTTCGGGTGAACTGGGCGGCCGCTGTCATCAGCGAGCTGCGCCAACAAGCCGGAAAGCGCCATGTAGTTCAAATCATGGCTGCCGAGCAACGAGCGCCCGCTCCGTTGGCCAAAGCCGCTGATCGAACAGTAAATGATCCTTTCATTGTCACGGCGCACATCGTCATAGCCGAGCCCAAGCCGCGCCATCACCCCGGGTCGGAAGCTTTCAATCAACACGTCGGCGCGGGCGGCAAGCCGCCGGGCTTGCTCGCGCCCCTCGTCCGTCTTTAAGTCCAAGGCGACGCTTTTCTTGCCGGCGTTGTACGCGGCAAACAGCCGGCCCTCGGCGAACGGGCGCAGCCGATCGCCGGATGGCGGCTCGATTTTGATCACCTCGGCCCCGAGCTGGGCGAGGCGCCAGCTCGCAAACGGGCCGGGCAAGTAATGGGAAAAGTCAAGCACAACGATGCGATTCAGCATGAAACGCCCCTCTTTCTACAAGTCTAGCTGCCGGGCGATGATCGTTTTCATCATCTCGTTCGTCCCGGCGTAAATGGCGCTCACCGGAATGTCGCGATAGCGCCGGGCAATCTCGTATTCTTCCATATAGCCGTAGCCGCCGTGCAGCTGCATGGATTCGGCCGCGACGCGCTTCGCCATCTCCGTGATCCACCATTTCGCCATCGACACTTCTGCGACGATTTGTTTTCCCGCCATGTGCTCCTCGATGACGCGGTCGACAAACGTACGCCCGAGGGCGATGTCAGTCGCCATTTCGGCGAGACGGAACTGGACGGTTTGAAACTCGCTCACCCGCCGGCCGAATGCGGACCGCTGTTTCACATATTGTTTGGTCAACGAGAACATCACTTCCGCTGCCGTTTGCGCAGCGATAGCGACGACCAACCGCTCCTGCTGAAGTTTTTCCATCAAATAATAAAATCCTTTTCCTTCCTCGCCGAGCAAGTTAGATGCCGGCACTTTTGCCTCTTGGAAAAACAGCTCGGCGGTATCTTGGGCGTGCAGCCCGACTTTGTCAAGCTTCCGGCCGCGTGTGAACCCCGGCGTATCGCGTTCGACGACAAGCAGGCTGATGCCGCGGTGCGGGGGGTTCGCCTGCGGGTCGGTTTTGCAGGCGACGATGATCAAATCGGCATGAATGCCGTTCGTGATGAACGTTTTTTGCCCGTTGACGATGTAATCATCGCCGTCTTTGATGGCCGTCGTGGAAATGTTCGCCAAATCCGATCCGGCGCCCGGCTCGGTCATGGCGATTGCCGTAATGAGTTCGCCGCTGACGCATTTCGGCAGCCATTTTTGTTTTTGTTCTTCGGTGCCGTATGCCGCAATGTACGGCACAACAATGTCGTTGTGCAAGCCGATGCCGACAAGACTTGAACCAACCTTTTCCAGTTCCTCATTGATGACGACTGAGTAAGCAAAATCGGCGCCAAATCCCCCATACGTTTCATCCACCCACGGACAAAGAAAGCCGTTTTCGCCCATTTTCGCCCAAAATGACCGCGGAATGATGCCGCGCTGCTCCCATTCGTTGTAGTACGGATACGCTTCTTTCTCTAAAAACTTGCGGAATGCGTCGCGGAAAATATGGTGCTCCTCGCGCAAATAGCGGGCTGCCACCGTTCATCCCTCTTTTCTGTTCGATCGCATTTTCTCCGTTCCGTCCGCCGCCCGTTTTTTCAGCTGTTCGCGCAGCAAAAACTTTTGGATTTTGCCGCTCGCGTTGCGCGGCAAGGCGTCAATGAAATAGTAGGCGCGCGGCCGCTTATAAGGGGCGAGGCGGTCGCTCGTCTTGCAAAACTGCTCGAGCTCATCGGCGGTAAGGCTGATATCCTTTTTGACGACAAACGCGACCACTTTTTCGCCCCACAGCTCGTCTGGTTCGCCGAGCACGGCGACATCAAGCACTTTCGGATGTTCGTACAACACGTCCTCCACTTCGCGTGGATACACGTTTTCCCCGCCGCTGATCACCATGTCATCGACCCGATCGGCGACGTACAAATAGCCGTCTTCGTCAAGATAGCCGAGATCGCCGGAATGGTACCAGCCTTTGTACAACGCTTTTTCCGTCGCTTCCTCGCGCTTGTAGTAGCCAGCCATCATGCACGGCCCGCGCATCACGATCTCACCGACTTCATATGGCGGCAGCATCTCATCCGGGTCGGACGGACCATCCTCACGCGCGCGGACGACGCGAATTTCATGGTTCAAGCAGGCGCGCCCGGCGGAGCCTGCTTTGTTCAGCTGCTCATCCTCAAGCAAAAACGTCACCGCCGGCCCCATTTCCGTCATGCCGTACGCTTGCACGAGCCCGATGCCAAGCCGCTCCTGGCACTGCCTAACAAGCGCCGGGGCCATCGGGGCGGCGCCATATAAGCCGAGGCGGAGCGACGACAAGTCGTAACCGCTTACATTTTCCTGAAGCATCATGTTCCACATTGTCGGCGCACCGAATAAAACGGTAATCCGCTCCCGCTCAATCGTTTTAAGCACAAGCTTGGCGTCAAAATGGTGCAAAATGATGCTCGCCGCCCCGGCGTGCACGCGCGGCAGCAGGCAGCAATGCAGCTCGGCGCAATGGAATAAAGGCGCCGCCGCCAGCCCGCGGTCCGTTTCGCGGATGCGCATCACCCCATGGCAAAGGACGCTTTGCTCGATCATGTCGCGATGCCGGTGCATGACCCCTTTCGGACGCCCGGTCGTACCGCTTGTGTACATAATGGCGTAAAGATCATCTTCTTCCACCTGAACGGACGGTGCTTCCTCCCGAGCCCGCCCCGCCTGTTCATGGGCGCTTTTGGCAAACGGCGGCGGATCGCGGTCAATCGACCAAAAGGCGATGTGCGGAAAGCGGTCATGAATGGCGGCCAACTCCCGCTCCACCGCCCGCTCAAACAAGACGATTTTCGGCTCGGCGTCCGTTAAAATATAGGCGATTTCTTCCGCTTTCAGCCGAAAGTTGATCGGATTGAACACGGCGCCGATTTTGGCGCAGGCGAACAAGGCGGTGGCCAGTTCAAGCGTGTTGTACAAGACGGTGGAAACGCGGTCGCCTTTGCGCACGCCGGCTTCCTGAAACGCATTCGCCCACCGGTTGACTTCCCGCTCCCATTCGGCATACGTATAGCGACGCCCGGTCGCCACTTCGACGACCGCCTCTCGGTTCGGAAACTTTCGCACGGTTTGGGACAACATCTCCCCAATCGTCATATACAAGCGGCAGTCCTCCCTTTTTCCACATGGACATAGGGCGGGCACGTCTTTTAGATGGACAATTCAAATAATTTCGTACATATGCCCTTGTTGTTTATGTATTCGCTCTTTTGGCCGGCATTCCTCTTTTTGCATCACAAAAAAAAACGAAAAGGACCCCCTTTTCGTTTTACGTATGGAAGACGAAATCACGGTCGCGAATCGTCATCAATTCCTTTTTGTCATAGCGCCCTTCATGCAAAAGCCGGACCGCCTGCTTACGGATCGCCTTTTCAATCAAATTGCGCACATAGCGGCCGTTGCTGAATTTGAGGCGCCCGGCGGCCTCAAGCGTCCCCTCGAGATGGACGCATAGTTTCCGCTCGGCCTCCGGCGTCATTTCGTATTCGCGCTCACGCAGCATTTGTTTGGCGATTTGCACGAGCTCCTCGACCGTATAGTCCGGAAACTCAATCGTCAGCGGGAAACGCGACGGCAAACCAGGGTTCAATGACAAAAAATAGTCCATTTCTTTCGGATAGCCGGCTAAAATGACGACCAAATCGTCGCAATAGTCTTCCATCCCTTTCACGAGCGTATCGATCGCCTCCTTGCCGAAGTCTTTTTCTCCGCCGCGGGCGAGCGAATACGCCTCATCGATAAACAAAATGCCGCCGCGCGCTTTTTTGATTAAATCGCGCGTTTTGTTCGCCGTATGCCCAATATATTCCCCAACTAAGTCGGCCCGCTCCGCCTCGATGAAATGCCCTTTCGACAGCACGTTCATCTCAAAAAACAACTTGCCGAGCAAACGCGCCACCGTCGTTTTTCCCGTGCCGGGGTTGCCTTTAAAAATCATATGAAGCGCCTGGCGGTTCACTTTTAGGCCGTTTTCTTTGCGCATCCGGTTAATGTACAGCCAGGCGTACACTTCCTTGACGATCTTTTTCACATGGTCGAGCCCGATCAGCTGGTCAAGTTCTTTTTGGATGTTGCGAAGCGCCTGATGCTCTTCGCCGTCAAACCAATCGTTTCGCTCGTCTTTTACTAAATGGTTGACCGTTTTGGAATTGAGCACAATATTAATTTGCCCTTTCGCCTTGTTCATCGTCAATTCTGACAAAGGGCGTCACCTCGCTTCCCGTTTTCTGCCATTCGCACGCGTTCCGAATTGGCTGTCGACGCCTCGCGCTTTTGCTATTAGTATACGTACGCCGCCGCCGATCCGTGACAATCGCCCAAGCGAACAACCGGCCGGTCAAAGCGGGAAAAGTTTGTATATTTTTATTCAAAAAAGCGACCGTTTACGCATTCAAATTGAAAAAGCCGTTCAAGCCGGCGAAACAGCAGAAAGGGAGCAGGACGCAGGCCGGCGGGCATCGAAAAAGACGCCTCATCAAGAAGGCGTCTTTTCTCGCGCAGCATATGTACCGTCGGCATTACTGCTGCTCGGTTTCAAACTGGATGTTCCGCTCCGGCGCAAACGTTGAAATGGCATGCTTGTAGATGAGCTGCTGTTTCCCTTGCACTTCCAAAAGCACGGTGAAATTGTCAAACCCTTTAATATACCCGCGCAGCTGAAAGCCGTTCAATAAGAAAACAGTGACTTGGATGCTCTCTTTGCGCAGCTGGTTTAAAAACTGGTCTTGAATGTTGATCGTCGATTTCATGGAACGTCCTCCTCTTTTCTCTCTAAAGATATGGTTATATATTCGCTTCAAGTTGAAACTTTCCTGCTATGTAACGAAAAATCTCCTCCACTCTTGCCGGGAACATCTCACGATCGGTCATGTCAAACCATTCGACCGGCATTTGGTTGCGAAACCATGTCAGCTGCCGTTTTGCATAGCGACGCGAATTTTGCTTCAGCTGCTCGACCGCTTCCTCCAAGGAGACATGGCCGTCAAAATAATCGTACAGCTCTTTGTAGCCGATCGCCTGCACCGCCTGGCAGTCACGAAACCCGCGGTCATAAAGCGCCCTCGCCTCATCAATCAGCCCTTCAGCAATCATTTGGTCGACCCGTTCGTTGATGCGCCGGTAAAGCACGCTTCGCTCTGCCGTCAACCCGATGATGACCGCCTCGTACAAGAGCCGCCGTTGCTGGCCCTGTTGCCACTCACTGAACGGTTTCCCGGTGCAATGATACACTTCTAAAGCGCGGATGACGCGGCGGACGTTATGCGGGTGAATGCGCGCCGCACTTTCCGGGTCGACCTCCTCAAGCCGCCGATGAAGCGCCTCAGTCCCCTGTTCGGCCGCCAGCTGTCGAAGCGCCCGGCGGTACGCTTCATCAGAAGGGGCATCGGAAAACTGATAGTCGTAAATGGCCGCTTGAATGTACAGCCCGGTGCCGCCGACGATGATCGGCAGCCGGCCGCGCGCGGAAATGTCGGCGATGAGGGCGCGGCAAAGCCGCTGAAATTCAACGACGGAAAACGGTTCGCACGGCTCTTTAATGTCAAGCAAATGGTGCGGAATCCCATCCGTTTCGTTCGGCTTCACTTTCGCGGTGCCGATGTCCATTCCTTTATAAATTTGCATCGAATCGCCGCTGATGATCTCTCCGCCCAGCTTTTTCGCCAATGCGATGCCGAGCTTCGTTTTGCCGACTGCTGTCGGCCCGACAACAACAACGACTTTTTCTGCCATGGTGCGCCACTGCTTTCTATTGCTGAACTCGTATCAACCACCATTATACATAAAAACGGCAATACATGAAACAATTTCTTTCATACGTTTTCGCCATCCGCCTGCCGTTTTATACATGACAGCACGAAAATTGCTGTTTTTTCTTTTGCCGCGCCGAACAGCCAAAAAAAGTGAACGCCGCAAAAGGCGTCCACCATCAGCCATGTCTTTTTTCCTATTCCGCTCTTTTTCTGCTCGTCACTTATTGGCGTGGCGCCCGCTGATCTTTTAACGTGTCGTGTATTC
The DNA here is from genome assembly GCF_052220245.1 of Geobacillus sp. BK01. Classification (NCBI taxonomy): domain Bacteria; kingdom Bacillati; phylum Bacillota; class Bacilli; order Caryophanales; family Anoxybacillaceae; genus Geobacillus; species Geobacillus sp. BK01. The sequence goes on along the minus strand of NZ_JBQPTH010000005.1, from coordinate 155,835 downwards.
CGTATAGCGGAAACTCCGCTGAAAAATACGGTTGACTGCTGAGAATCGGATGGTGATGATCGTTTTATTCGGCGCCGTTTCCGCCGGAAAACGGGCCGGCAGCCGGCTCTATAGCCATCACAATGAAAACCTGCTGACAATCGACTGCAAATCGTCCGCCATTTTCGACAACGATGCGGCCGAAGCCGAAATTTCCTCCATCGATGCCAACTGTTCTTCGGTCGCCGCCGACACTTCCTGAGCGCCGGCGGACGTCGATTCGGCCGCATCGGCGACAAGCCGGACGGAGCGGACGATTTGCTCCGAAGAAGCGGCCATTTCGCTGACCGCCGATGATACGCCGCGAATTTGGCCCGCAACTTCGTCGACGGCGGCGCGAATGCGGGCAAACGTTTCACCCGAATCGCGAATGACGCCGGTCCCGCTCACTACCTCATGGACGACCGACTCCATCGACTGGACGGCATGGGTCGTTTCTTCTTGAATAGCGGCGATCAGCTCGGCGATTTGCTGCGCCGATTCCGCTGACTGCTCGGCCAGTTTGCGCACCTCATCGGCAACGACGGCAAAGCCGCGCCCGTGCTCGCCGGCGCGCGCCGCCTCAATGGCAGCGTTTAACGCAAGCAAATTCGTCTGTGCCGCAATATTGCGGATCGCCTCAATAATCGAACCAATTTGCTCGGAACGGCGGCCAAGCCCTTTAATCACTTCGGCCAACTGTTCGACTGTCGCGTTCACTTTGTTCATTTGCGCGACGCTCGCTTCGATCGTTTTCCCGCCGTCCGCCGCTTGTTTCGACATTTCAGCAGCGATGGCGGCCACGTTTTGCGCCCGTCCGGAAATTTGCTCGATTCTCTCAGACATGGAATCGACAGTAGCGGACGTTTCTTCCACACTTTGCATTTGCTGATCCATGCTCGAGGCAACACCTTGGATCGTCATTGCGATTTGCTCGGTCGCTTTGCTCGTCTGCTCGGCGCTCGCCGCCAGCTCTTCCGAGGAAGCGGCCACCTGTTCCGCATTTTGCGCCACTTCATGCAGCACGCCGCGCAAGTTTTTCGCCATTTGTTCAAACGAAGCAGCCAACTCGCCGATTTCGTCGCGGTTGCGGACGCCGGTTTTCGTCTCCGTCAAATCGCCGGCGGCGATCCGCTTCGCCGCTTCTGACAGCACAAGCAGCGGGCGGGAGAGCGAGCGGCTGATGAAATAGCTGACAGCCGCTCCGGCCGCCACCGCCAACACGCCGACGATGATGATCAGCTGTTGGACTGCAGATGCCGATGCGGTCGCATCTTTGTTCGCTTTGTCCACTTCCTGCTGCTGCAAGGCGACGAATTGAGCGACTGCTTCGCCCACCTGCTTTGTCGTCTCATGCCCGTCTGTCGTGACGAGATTCATATATTCGTCCGTTCGATTTTGCGCTTTTAATTCGATTTCTTTCAGCCCGAGTGCATAGTACTGCTGTTCGAGCGAGTCGAGCTCAGCAAGCAGCCGTTTCGTCTCCTCCCGCGTCAACGTCGCCATGAGCTGTTCGCTCGTTTGCTTATACTGCTCATGCGCTTTTTCAAAGTCCTCCTTTAATGCTTCATCGCCTGTCAACAAATAACCGCGCAAATTGCTAGATTCTTGTTGAATCAGCACTTCCAACTCTTTCGCCTTGACAAGCTTCGGCATGCGGTTGTCAATCACACTTGTGTATGTACGATCAATCGCCGAAATTTCATAATAGGCGAACCCGACAAGCAGCGCGATCAACACGTAGACGAGGCCGAAGCCGGCCAGCAGTTTTTTGCGCACTGTCATTTTCATCAGCTAATCCCCCGTTCGTCAAGTATGTCTCTCCACTTTTATTATCGGATGATGGCCGCCAATGTTTAACATGTTTCGACCTCACGCATGGCCGTTATTCCGTTACGCCGTCCCTTCCGGCTGCCAATTCCCCCTGGCCTCGGCCTCATCACGGATAAAAAACGACGTAATCAGAGCGACGATGCTGCCGGCCAGGCCAAATAAAAACAAGTGGTGAATGCCGGCCATAAATGTCGGCGCTCCAGCCAAAAACGCCCCCATGACCGTGACGCCGATCGCCGTGCCGATGTTGCGGCAAAACATAAAAAAAGATGTCGCGATGCCCTTTTCATGAGCATCGGCGAGCTGCTGCGAGCCGATGACACCGACCGTTGACGTCAAGCCGAACGACAGCCCTTGAACAAACATGATGAAAAAGACGTACCAAAATCCGTGGCTTTCATTCAACAAGGCTAGAAGCAATCCCGAGATCACAAGCAGCACGTTGCCGATGATCAGCAGCGGGCGATAGCCATAGCGCAAAATCCATTTCCCGGCCGGCACGGCGGCGATCATCCAGCCGACCGATGAGCCGAGCAAAGCGACGCCGCTTGCAAATACGGACAAGTGGGCGACATTTTGCAAAAAGAGTGGAATATAGCTTGATGTCCCAAACAAGGCAACACAGCTGACAAACCCGTTGATGTTCATCCACTTCAGCGTCCGGTGATGGACAAGCGCCATCGGCACAAGCGGGGATGGCTGCCGTTTTTCAAAATAATAAAAAACAATGAGCAAAAGCGCCCCGGCCGCGCCGTACCACCATTGCCCCCGCTCGACGACCGTGACGAGCAAAAGCAGGCTAATCGCCGCCGCAAACAGCGTTGCCCCGGCATAATCGACCGCCGCCCGCTTCGGCTCGTACACTTCTTTATATGGAAGGAGCGTCAACAGGGAGAGCAAGCAAATCGGAATGTTGACATAAAAAATCCAGCGCCATGTCGCATACTCGACAAACAGCGAGCCTAAAAGCGGCGCCAACACGGCGGAAAGCCCCCACATGGCCGTAAAAAACGCCTGAATTTTCCCGCGTTTTTCCACAGGAAACAAATCGCCGGCGATAATGGCCGGAAACGGCATCATAAACCCGGCCCCCACCCCTTGCACGGCGCGGAACAAGACGAGCTGCACCATGTTTTGCGACAAACCGCAAAGAAGCGAACCGATTAAAAATAATAGAATGCCGAAGCTGAACACTTTTTTGCGGCCGAATAGATCGGACAAACGGCCGGCGATCGGCGACAGGACGGTCGTCGTAATCATGTACGACGCAAACGTCCACGCATAAAGAGAAAAATCCCCGAGCTCTTTGGCAATGATCGGCATCGTCGTGTTCATGATCGTCGTGTCCATCGACGCCACAAGCATCGCCAAGATGATGCTCACCATAACAGACAGGCGGCTGTTCATATACTGTCCTCCCTTTTTTGGATCATCTATGAATATTTTATTTTACACGAGAGAATCATATGGCACAAAATTATATGCGCAAAAAGTCGATCATTTGTATTTGCTTCCACCTTTTGTTACCATAAAAAATGGTTCCAAAACGGCTAACCTGATGCCCATTAGTGGACTATGCAACGAAGAAGGAGGAGTGAGATGCAAAAAACGACAACTGTCTTTTACATTTCGATCGCCATTGCCGTGCTGTTTGTCATTTGGGGAATCATCCCGAAAACTTGGCTGCCGCACTACAATTTAAATGACGTGAGCAGCGCTGTCCACGCCTTTCTCATCAACAAGTTCGGCTGGTTTTATTTGCTCAGCGCTTCGCTTTTTTTGGCATTTTGCTTGTTCTTGATTTTTTCCCGTTACGGGAACATCCGTCTCGGCCGCGATGGAGAGAAGCCGGAGTACAGCTATATGACATGGTTTGCCATGCTGTTTAGCGCCGGGATGGGAATCGGGTTAGTGTTTTGGGGAGTAGCTGAACCGTTGTCCCACTATTATACGCCGCCAACCGGCGAAGGAGCGACGGCGGAAGCCGCCCGTTTAGCCATGCGCTATTCGTTTTTCCATTGGGGGCTTCATCCATGGGCCATTTATGGGGTTCTTGCCTTGGCGCTTGCTTACTTTCAGTTCCGCAAACGGGAGGCCGGCGTCATCAGCCGCACGCTGCGCCCGTTGTTTGGCGCGCGAACGGAAGGCGGCCTCGGGACAGCCATTGACACATTGGCTGTGTACGCAACCGTCTTTGGCGTCGCCACCTCGTTAGGGTTGGGGGCCATTCAAATCAGCGGGGGATTGCAGCATCTGTTCCCGGCCATTCCAAACACCTTTTCAACCCAATTGATCGTGATTGTCGTTGTCACCGTATTGTTCATGCTTTCTGCGCAAACCGGGTTGAATAAAGGGATCAAATGGCTGAGCAACATCAATATCGCGCTGGCGTTTCTGCTCATGTTTTTCATGCTGTTTGCCGGCCCGACGAATTTCATTATGGATGTATTTACAGCGACAATCGGGACATATTTACAAAATTTGCCTTCTATGAGTTTTCGTCTTAACCCGTTTGAACAAAATGATTGGCCGAAAGTATGGACGATCTTTTATTGGGCATGGTGGATCGCTTGGGCACCGTTCGTCGGGACGTTTATCGCCCGCATTTCCCGGGGGCGCACGATTCGCGAATTTATGATCGGCGTCCTGGCCGTCCCCACAATTTTCAGCGCCCTTTGGTTTTCCGTCTTCGGCGGATCGGCGCTCTATTTGGAACAGTTCCAGCATGCCGGCATCGGCGAGATCATGAATGAAAAAGGGATAGAGACGGCTCTGTTCTTCACCTTTGAGCATTTTCCGCTCGCTTCGCTTCTTTCCGGGCTGGCCATTTTGCTGATTTGCACGTTTTTTGTCACATCGGCCGATTCAGCCACGTTCGTGCTCGGCATGCAGACGACAAACGGCAGCTTGAATCCGCCGAATTCCGTCAAGTTCGTCTGGGGCATCGTCCAATCAGCGGCAGCGGCCATTTTGCTTTGGACCGGCGGCCTAGAGGCGTTACAAACCGCTTCGATTATCGCTGCGTTCCCGTTTGCGATCATCATGATTTTGATCGTTCTTTCCCTCATCCGTTCATTCCAGCAGGAAGCGGCGCGAAAGGCGCAACAACCTGTCCAATCGTGATCAAAGGGGCTGACCCGAAACGTAGGTGCGTTTTGGATCAGCCCCTTTCTTATGATGATCTGTACTAAACGATGGACAAAGCGGTTCTTCTCTGCCAGCATGCCGGGCAAAAACGTTGCAAAAGAAACATGCAAAAAAAGCCGCCCGCCAAAGCCGTCAACGGACTTTGTGCGGACAGCCTTCCGCCGCAGCCGATCATATGTTAGTTGAGCACCCGAACCGCTTTCACATACCGTGTTTTCCAATACGATGACGTAAGCGATGAATACGTAACGCCGAGCGAAACGGTAGCGTTGATCATTTGTCCGTTGCCGGCGTAAATGCCGACGTGGTTGATCGTGCCGTTTGAATCGGTGTCAAAAAAGACAAGGTCGCCTTTTTGCAGTTGGTTAAACGACACCGCCCGTCCGGCTTGCGCCTGCGCGGCCGAGGAACGCGGCAGCGAAATGCCCGCTTCGCTAAAGACGCGCATCGTAAACGACGAGCAGTCAAAGACGTCCGTGCGCGACGGGCTTGCCCCGTATAAATATCTCGCCCCTAAATATTTTTCGCCGATCTCGATGATCCGATCCGCGAGTGAAGCAGAAGACTCGGCGACAACCGGTTGGGCAACGGATGCTTGCCGCTCGGCTTGCTGCACGTCGGTCGTTCCGCCGGCTACTTTAATGGCTTGTCCGACGCGGATGACGTTCGGGTTGGCAATTTGCGGATTGAGCGACAATAACCGGTCAATACTTATTTGGAATTTTTTTGCAATCCCCGATAGTGTGTCTCCTTTTTGGACAATGTACTGACCGTTGACAGCCGCAGCCGCCGGCTGCACTGTATATGTACGTTTGTCTGTCGTTCCGCCCGCCACTTGAATCGCTTGCCCAACGCGGATGAAATCGGGGTCCGCAATGCTTGGATTCAGTTTGAGCAACGCTTCGACCGACGTCCCGAACTTGCGGGCGATTCCGCTTAACGTATCGCCGGACTGGATAGTATATGTATTGGAAACGGCTTGCCTACTTTCGCTTTGTCCATTGACTTGCAATACTTGACCTGGAAAAATGAGGTCAGAAGACAAACCGTTTTGTTGCTTTAACCGATCGACTGTCGTATCATATTTCCTCGCAATCTTCCAAAGCGTGTCTCCTTTTTGCACCGTATAGCCCGCGGCCGAGGCGGCATGGCCGGCCAATAATGATCCAATCAATGTTCCAGTAAGTAGCAGTGTTTTTTTCATGCTGTATCCCCCTATGACATCAAGTTGACATTCCTCTATTTCTTTAGGTAAATTTCGCTATCACTCTACAAAATTCGCCATGTATTCCTGTACATGAGCCATTATAGTAAAATACAAACAGAGCGTCTGTAACAGAAAGAATAAAAGTAGATTACAAAACGATTACAAAAAAACGCTCCCTTGTTACAACAGGGAGCGCCATTTACATTACCCGTTTAAACAGTTTTTCAATTTCATATGTTGAAAAATGAACGATGACCGGCCGGCCGTGCGGGCATGTAAACGGATCGGTCGTTTGCCGCAGCGTTTCTAACAGGGCGAACAATTCATCGGTGCGCAAATGGTGATTCGCTTTAATGGCGCGCTTGCAACTCATGACGATGGCGGCTTGCTCGCGCAGCTTCTTTATATCGACCGTTTTGGCCGCCAGCACGTATTCAATCATTTCTTCAATGATTTCTTTTTCTTTCCCTTTTGGAAACCACACAGGGTGGGAACGAACGAGAAACGTCCGTGGACCGAATGGCTCAAGAAACACACCGCAGCGGGCGAGCTCGTCACGGCGGGCGGCGATTCGCTCGTATTCGTTGGCCGGATATTCAAATGTGAGCGGAACGAGCAGCTCTTGCACTTCGTTCGTCACGTCCCCAAGTTTTTCCCGGAAATATTCATAATTGATCCGCTCCTGTGCTGCATGCTGATCGATCATATACAGCCCGTCTTCGTTCTCGGCCAAAATATAAGTGCCATGCAACTGGCCGATCGGATACAGCGGCGGAAGACGATCGGTCACCCGTTTCCTCTCTGTTCCATCGGCCGGCAGACGCGTTGATGTCGGTGCTTCCCCCACCTCATCAGTTGACTTCGATTTGGAAGCGGGCAAATTGTTGGCATCGCCCGCCTCTCTTTCCGAAATTACCGGCGTCCCGTCTTCTTTCTGGGCGGCGGGCGCATCATTCCGACCGACTGCGGGCGGCTGGGCGGCCCACCGTTGGTTGGCCGGAGGCACCGCCGCGGTCACACTTCCGGTTCTCTCCGTCTCCTTGTCGGGCTGGACGGCCGGTTCATGAACGCGGTGGGCAAACGTCCAAGCCGCTTGCTCCGCCTTCGCTTTGGCTGCCTTGCTGTCGGCGGGGATAGACGGGATGAGCGTCCGCTCGCGGAACGCGCGGCGGATCGCATCAGTAATAAGCGCATGCAACTCAGCTTCTTTGCTAAAACGGACTTCGAGTTTCGCCGGGTGCACGTTCACATCGACGAGCACTGGATCCATTTCAATCGCTAGAAATACAATCGGATAGCGGCCGACCGGCAACAATGTATGATAGCCGGCCTCAATGGCCTTCATGAGCGGCATGTTGCGCACGTAGCGTCCGTTGACGATAAGCGATATATAATTGCGCGAAGCGCGCGTCACTTCAGGCAGCGAAACATAGCCGTGAACGGCAAAGTCAAGCGACTCCGCTTCAATAGGAATCATTTGTTTCGCCGTTTCCATACCGTAAATGGCAGCGAGCACATGCCGGACATCGCCGCCGCCGTTTGTCGCCAGCAGCGTTTTGCCATGATGGCGAAGCCGAAATGACACGTCCGGATGAGCAAGCGCCAACCGGTTGACGACATCGGCCGCATGACCGAGCTCGGTATGGATCGTTTTCATATATTTTAGCCTAGCCGGAGTATTGAAAAATAAGTTTGATACCGTGATGTCGGTTCCTTTACGTCCGGCTGCCCGCTCGCGGGACACGAGAGCGCCGCCTTTTAACACAAGCTTCGTCCCCGATCCGCGGCCCGTGCCGGTCGTCAACTCGACTTCCGACACGGACGCGATGCTTGGCAGCGCCTCGCCGCGAAAGCCGAGTGTGCGAATGCGGAACAAATCGTGCTCATCTTGAATTTTGCTTGTCGCATGCCGTTCAAACGCAAGAAGGCAATCGTCTTCCTCCATTCCGTCACCGTTGTCGATGATGCGGATTTTCGCCATCCCGGCTTCCTCGAGTTCAATGTCAATGGCTGTGCTATGGGCGTCGATGGCGTTTTCGACGAGCTCTTTCACGACCGAAGCCGGCCGTTCGACAACTTCGCCGGCGGCAATTTTGTTTGCCAGCTGATCGTCGAGCTTGCGGATGCGCCCCATCGTCCCACCTCCGTTACCTCAGCAATTTTTGCAGTTCATATAGCTTGTTTAACGCCTCAAGCGGCGTCATCTCAAGCAGATTGATCGTCCTTAACGCCGCCAGTACCTTTTTCTCTTTGCCGGACAAGTGCGACTCCGCAGGCGTCGGGACTAAGTCCGGAAACATGCTCAATTGTTCGAAGGCCGCTTCGTTTACAGCGTCGGCCGATGCCGCGCCCGCCCTACGCCCGGCTTCCCGCTCAACGCTTCGCTCGGCAGCGCGGCCAGCGGACGATCCTGCGTCCGATTCCAACCCGCTTTGCCGCCGCCCGAAAGCCTCTTCCGTTAATGCGTTATCCTCCCGTCCGGCTTCCCCTTCAAGCCCGCGTTCAGAGGCGCCGTTTCCAGCCGGTCGCTCGAGCTTAGCTAAAATGTCCCGGGCGCGCCGAATGAGGGGCGCAGGCAGCCCGGCCAGCTCGGCGACGTGAATGCCGTAACTGCGATCGGCCGGGCCATCGGCGATTTGGTGCAAAAAGACGACTTTTCCGTTTTCTTCAACGGCGCGGGCATGGACGTTGCATAGCCGTTCGAGCGAGCTTTCCAACGCGGTCAGCTCATGATAATGCGTGCTAAACAACGTCTTCGCGCCGATATGATCGTGGATGTATTCAATCATCGCCTGAGCGAGCGCCATGCCGTCGTACGTCGATGTGCCGCGCCCAATTTCATCGAATAAAATGAGGCTGTTTTGCGTTGCATGGGCGATGGCGCGACGCGCTTCGAGCATTTCCACCATAAACGTGCTTTGCCCTGCCGACAGGTCGTCAGCAGCGCCGATGCGGGTGAACACTTGATCAAAAATCGGCAATATCGCCCGCTCGGCCGGGACGAAGCAACCGATTTGCGCCATGATGGCGGTGAGCGCCACTTGCCGCATGTATGTGCTTTTCCCGGCCATATTCGGCCCGGTGATGAGCAGCATTTCCCGCTCGCGATTCATATAGCAGTCGTTCGGCACGTACGTTTGCGCGCCAAGCACTTTTTCCACGACCGGGTGACGCCCCCGTTCGATGGACAAGACGCGCTCGGCGGAAAACTGCGGGCGCACGTAGCGGCGTTCGTCGCTCACCGTCGCCAGCGACTGAAGCACATCGAGCTCGGCAACGGCTTTGGCGAGCGTCTGCAGGCGTGGGATGTATTGCTTCACGTGCTCGCGAATGGCGACAAACAGCTCGTACTCGAGCTCGATGCTTTTTTCTTCCGCTTCTAAGATAAGCGTCTCTTTTTCTTTCAACTCGGCTGTAATGAAACGCTCGGCGTTGGCGAGCGTCTGTTTCCGTTCGTAGCGCCCTTCCGGGATGAGGGGAAGGTTCGGCTTCGTCACTTCAATATAGTAGCCGAATACGCGATTATAACCGACTTTGAGCGATTTAATGCCGGTTGCCTCCCGCTCTTTCGCCTCGAGTTCGGCGATCCACGCTTTGCCGTTGCGGCTCGCATCGCGGTAGCGGTCAAGCCGCTCATCATACCCGTCTTTAATGATGTTTCCTTCTTTGACGGAAAGCGGCGGCTGCTCTTGAATGGCGCGCTCGAGCAAACCGATGAGCTCTTCACACGGATCAAGGCGACTGCACAGCTTGTCCGCTTCAGCAAGCGGCAAACCGCTTACCGTCTGGCGGAGAGCCGGCACTTGAGCGAGCGATTTCTTCAACTGCACAAGATCGCGGGCATTGGCGTTGCCGTAGGCGACGCGGCCGACGAGCCGCTCGATGTCATAGACGCCGCGCAGCCCATCGCGCAGCTCATGCCGTTCAAAATAGGACGTTTTCAACGTTTCCACAAAATCGAGGCGCCGTTCAATTTCACTCCGGTCAATAAGCGGCCGGTCAAGCCATTGCTTCAAGAGGCGGCCGCCCATCGCCGTCACCGTTTCATCCAACAGCCATAAAAGCGAGCCTTTCCTCCCTTTTGACCGCACCGTTTCAACTAACTCTAAGTGCAGCTTCGAATGCCGATCCATTTTCATATACTGATCGACTTGGTACAACTCAGCCGCCTGCAGATGATCGAGCTGCCGTTTTTGCGTGCGGATGAGATAATGGAGCAAGCGGGCGACGGTCGCCCGCAGCTTTTCTTGCGTCACATGGCCGGCAACGCTGCTCCATTCGTCCCGCAGCGATGTTTCGTCTTCATATGAGACGGCCGCTCCGTACCGTTCTTTCAGCTGTTGCACCCACTCGGCAGCGCTGTCGGAGCCGATGACGACTTCCCGCGCCCCGATGGCATGCAGTTCGTTCACTGTCTCCTCCCACGAAGAAAGGAGCGTCAGCCGGACTTCGCCGGTCGACAAATCGGCGTAAGCCAATCCGTATGTACCGTCGGCAAACGGCGTCAACGTCGCTAAATAATGGTTTTCTTTCTCGGTGAGCCCTTTGCCCTCCATTAGCGTCCCGGGGGTGATCAGCTGAACCACTTCGCGGCGCACGACGCCTTTTGCCGTTTTCGGATCTTCCACTTGTTCGCAAATCGCCACTTTATAGCCTTTTTCCACGAGCTGTTCAATATAGCCTTGCGCCGAATGGTACGGCACTCCGCACATCGGCACCCGTTCATCGCCGCCTCCGTCACGGCTTGTCAGTGTGATTTCCAACTCTTGCGCCGCCTTTATGGCGTCATCAAAAAACATTTCGTAAAAGTCGCCAAGCCGGAAAAACAAAAACGCGTCTGGATATTGCGCCTTAATATGCAAATATTGTTGAATCATCGGTGTATACGATGGCATCATTTCTCCCCAACCTTTTCGGCCGGCCGGCCGTTGATTGCGCTACTATTATAACAAGCGGCAAAAGAAAAAACTAGGAAAGAAATTTCCTAGTTTTACTCTTCTTCACCGAGCAACAAATCCGGGCTTAAATCTTCCAATTCTTCATCAAGGTCGTCATCGTCACAAAAATCGTCATCTTTGCCGCATCCTTCCGGGTTGATGGCGACACACACTTTTGTCTCGCCGATCACTTCCGCGACAAACTCCCGCTCGACATCGACGACGATTTTGTTGCCGTTCGGCGAAATGGTGCATTCCAAGCAGTTCGGCTGCTGGATGACGCGGACGATCACGTCGGTGTCATCGCTAATCAAATTGTCTTTATCGCGATATTTTAACTTCACAACGTCCGTATACGAGACGGTTTCGGTAACGACTTCTGTTCTCGTATTGTTGTTGTATGAATACCAGACGTTAATGTCGTAGTGGCCGTGAATTTCGACCGTTTTATCGCATTTTTTCGCTTCATAGCGGTGGTTGATAATCCAGCAGCCAAGAATGCTCGACGGGCGGTTCGGCGCCGTCACCGTATGGGTCGATTGCGTAAATTTGCGGCCTTTGCCGACAACGGCTTTCGTAATAATTTCTCTGTATTCAGACATCGAACGGAACCCTCCTCAAATGAATCTTCATTTCATCCTATGCGTGATCTCCGCTAATGTGCACAGCAAATGAATCATTATTCCGTATAGTTCATTGTATGCACTCGTTCCGTTCAATGTGCCTGCTTTTTCACCATCTGTCGGCCGCCTTAGGAGGAGGCTTCTCCAAAAAACTGCCCGTCTTCAAGGGAAAGACAACATATCGTCTAACGGAGACATTCAGCATGTGTCAAAAAAGGCCCGGCGCCTTTGGAATTCTCTTCGGGACGGCACCTTCCAACAAGGAAAAGGCTCCATCGCAGAGACACCCGGGCTAGGGATCGGCTTCGGCTCATGAACAAAAAAAGCGCCCGAAAGGACGCTTTTTTGTTCGTTCATGGCAAACATGCGCCATAAACGCGTCAATGGCAGCCGCCATGCTTGTTGTAGCGAAGCGCGGCCCCCGTTTCGCCGCGCAGCACATCGCCGCCGGTCGAAGCGAGAATTTCATCGGTCACCGTATTGGAAATCGTCGAGGCGACGAGCTGAAGCAAGTCGTTGACATCGGTTTGCGATTGTTGAAACTCGCTGACAATCGGAATTTGTTCGAGCTGTTCGTAAATGGCGTCAATTTTCGCCTCGACGCGCTTCAGCGCTTCATGTTTGCCGTAATGCTGCAAGTTTACGGCTTGTTTTTGCAGCGATTTTAATTCATTAATCAATGCGCTCACTTTTTCGTTTTGGTGGATTTTTTCTTCCGCCCGCTTGAAAAAGTCGACCTCTTCCGTTTCGGCGATCATTTTTGCCAGTTGCTTTGCCTGCGCCAAAATCTCGTCCCGCGTATATTTTGCCATCTTAGTTCACCTCGATCGCTTCATTCACTAATTCGCCCGTCAGTGTCCACGTTTTCGCCTGCGTAATGCGCACGTTGACCAATTGGCCGACGAGCGATTTCGGGCCGACGAAGTGGACAAGTTTGTTTTTGCGCGTATAGCCGGCCAACACATCCGGGTTCGTTTTGCTTTCACCTTCAACGAGCACTTCGACGATTTGCCCTTCGTATTGCTTCATTTTTTTCGCCGCCATTTCTTGAACGAGGGCGTTTAGGCGTTGAAGACGCTCTTTTTTCACGTCCATCGGCACGTTGTCATTCATTTTTGCCGCCGGGGTGCCTTCACGCGGCGAGTAAATGAACGTATACGCCGAATCAAACTCGACTTCACGGTAAAGCGACAACGTTTCTTCAAACTGCTCGTCCGTTTCGTTCGGAAAGCCGACGATAATGTCGGTCGTCAACGCGACATCCGGAATGGCCGCTTTAATTTTGCGGACGAGTTCCAAATACTCCTCGCGTGTATATTTCCGCCCCATCATTTTCAAAATTTCCGTGCTGCCCGATTGCACCGGCAAATGAATATGTTCGACTAAATTGCCGCGCTTGGCAAGCACTTCGATGAGCCGGTCGTCAAAGTCGCGCGGATGGCTTGTCGTAAAGCGGATGCGCGCAATATCGATTTTGCGCAGCTCGTCCATTAAATCGCCAAGGCCGTATTGGATATCGGCGAAGTCTTTCCCGTAGGCGTTGACGTTTTGCCCGAGCAGCGTAATTTCTTTGTAGCCTTGGGCCGCGAGCTGGCGCACTTCTTGGATGATGTCTTCCGGACGGCGGCTTCGCTCCTTGCCGCGCGTATACGGAACGATGCAGTACGTGCAAAACTTGTCGCAGCCGTACATGATGTTGACCCACGCTTTAATGCGGCCTTTGCGTGCTTTCGGCAAGTTTTCGACGACGTCGCCTTCTTTCGACCAAACCTCGACGACCATTTCTTTCGACATATACGCCTCATGTAAAATATACGGCAGGCGATGGATGTTGTGCGTGCCGAAAATCATATCGACATATTGGTATTGCTTCAAAATTTTGTTGACGACTGCTTCTTCTTGCGACATACAGCCGCACACGCCAAGCAGCAAATCCGGGTTCGTCGTTTTGAGCGGCTTTAAGTAGCCGAGTTCGCCGAACACTTTGTTTTCCGCATTTTCGCGGATCGCACACGTGTTGAGCAAAATGACGTTCGCCTCTTCCGGACGGTCGGTCGGCTCATAGCCGAGCGCCATGAAAATGCCGGCCATCACTTCCGTGTCATGCTCGTTCATCTGGCAGCCGTACGTGCGAATGTAAAACTTCCGCCCGCGCCCCATGCCCCGGAACTCATCCGGAATCGTAAAGTCTTTCACATACTGCACTTCTTCCTTGCCGCGCTTTTTCGCCTCTTTTAAGTTGGGCGGAAGAAACACGGTAGTGAAATATTTCTCATAGTCTTTCGTCGTTTTTTGTTTCAGCCGATCCAAGTCGGATTTTCTGTCCGCTGGATGGCTGGCTGTTTGAATTTGTCCCGTTTGTTCCAAACGTTGTTTTTCGTTCATAACAATCTCCTTTCCTCGTCAAATGTTTGAACGCACACAGCCAGGCGGCTTTCATTTTCGCGGCCGCCCATGTTGTCTCGGCAAATTTCTTCCATCACACACACTACCATAGTATATCGCGGGTGACAATGAAACACAATGGTTTTTGTTCCGGATGTCCGGAACATGTTATAATAGCAAAAAAACACCCGATGAGGCAAGTCCCCATCGGGCGTGAATCATTTCCATTTTTACATAAACTCCGCGACCAGTTCAGCAAATTTTTCTTTGCTTAGTTTCAAATCCGCTTCAGAAAGCGGCGTCTCGCTGTAACCGGGGACAAGCTCTTGGTACGACTTTTGCTCGTTATTTTGGTAAATCAGCCCGGTGACGAGCCCGTTATATTTCATCACCGTTTGCATCGCCATCTCCCGATTGGATGGATCGTATCCTTCAATGTCGTTCACTTTCAATAAATGCTCTTTAAACCATTCATATGTGTTTACTTTATTGTACGTAACGCACGGGCTAAAGACGTTGATGAGCGAAAAGCCTTTATGTTTGACGCCTTCTTCAATCAAGCTTGTCAGCTCTTTTAAATCGCTTGAAAAGCTTTGCGCAACAAACGTCGCCCCGGCGCTTAACGCGATTTCAAGAGGCGACAAAGCCGGTTCGATCGACCCTTGCGGCGTGCTTTTCGTTTTAAATCCGGCGGCGCTGCGCGGCGATGTTTGCCCTTTCGTCAGCCCATAAATTTGGTTGTCCATGACGATGTACGTGATGTCGATGTTGCGGCGGATGGCGTGAACCGTGTGCCCCATGCCGATCGCAAATCCATCGCCGTCGCCGCCGGCGGCGATGACCGTCAAGTCGCGGTTCGCCATTTTCACTCCTTGGGCGAGCGGCAAAGCGCGGCCGTGCGTGCCGTGAAACCCGTAGGCGTGAATGTAACCGGAAATGCGGCCTGAGCAGCCGATTCCGGAAATGACAGCCAGCTGGTGCGGCTCAAGCCCCAAGTTGGCGGCAGCGCGCTGGATGGCGGCTTGCACGGAAAAATCGCCGCAGCCCGGGCACCAGTTTGGCTTCACATCATTGCGGAAATCTTTAAAGGTGGCCATTGTGCTAACAACTCCTTACATTTGGTATAAACGTCGCCTGGCAGGAATGGATTGCCGTCAAATTTCAAGACGCTGGCGATTTTATCGGCATGCCCGACATTCATTTTCAGCAGGCTTGCCAATTGTCCGGTCGCATTTTGCTCGATGACAACGACCCGTTTCGCTTTCTCGACAAGCGGCCGCATGTCGTCAACCGGGAACGGATGAAGCAGGCGGATGTGCGCGTGGTTGACGTTGACGCCGTCTTGCTCGAGACGCTCAAGCGCTTCCTCGATCGCTCCGCGCGTTGATAAAAAGCCCACAAGAAGCAAATCCGGCTCTTCATGGCGGATGCGCGTATGCACCGGTGTTGGGAAGTGGACGTGTTCGAGTTTGCGCAGCCGTTTTTCCATTTGCGCCTGACGATTTGCTGCTGTTTCCGACGGGCGGCCCGTTTCGGCATGCTCGACCCCGGTGACGTGATGGATGCCGTCTTTTGTCCCCGGCAACACCCGTGGCGATATGCCGTCCGGTGTCAGCTCATATCGCTTGAAGTTGTCCTTGCCGGCAAGCGGCGGCAATTCCCCGGTCACGAGCTTGCCGCGGCGAATTTCGATCCGATCGTAGTCAAGCGGTTCGACCGTCTGTTTGCCGAGCGACAGCTGCAAATCCGACAAGAAAATGACCGGACATTGGTATTCCTCCGCCAAGTTCAACGCCTCTGCCATATCGTAAAACGCTTCCTCGACGGTGCTCGGCGCCATCACGATTTTCGGAATTTCCCCGTGCGTGCCGTAAATCATCGCAAGCAAGTCCGATTGTTCCTGCTTCGTCGGCAAGCCGGTGCTCGGGCCTCCCCGCTGCGTATCGACGACAACGAGCGGTGTTTCCGTCATTCCGGCTAAGCCGATCGCTTCAGCCATGAGCGACAGCCCCGGTCCGGCAGAAGCCGTAAACGCCCGGGTTCCGGCATAGTTGGCGCCGATCGCCATCGTGCAAGCGGCGATTTCGTCTTCCGTTTGAATGACCGTACCCCCGAAATCAGGCAGTTTTTTAATCAAATATTCCATAATTTCGGAAGCCGGAGTAATCGGATATGCGGCCATAAAGCGCGCCCCACCGGCAAGAGCCCCCAAAGCGATGGCATCGTTGCCGATCATAAACATCCGCTGTTTGCCGTCCGCTTTTGCCAGTTTCATAGGCTCAGCGCGCCCGTCCAGCTTCTCTTTCATGTACTGTGCCCCGGCGCGGATCGCTTCCATATTTTTTTCGACGACTTGCGCCCCTTTGCGGGCGAACGTGTCGGCGACAACGCTTTCGAACACGCCGGCATCTAAGCCTAGCACCGCGCTCGTCGCGCCGATGGCAACCATGTTTTTCATCAGTGAGTTGCCAAGCTCCGTCGCGATATCGGTGAACGGAACGGCATAAAGCGACACCCCTTCGCGTTCGGGAATCACCGGGTTGAATTTGGCATCCGCAATGACGATGCCGCTGCTGTGCAACTCGTGAAAGTTGAAATCAATCGTTTCTTGGTCGAACGCTACCAAGATGTCCAAATCATCCGCGACCGCCCGCACCGGTTTCGTGCTGACGCGGATTTTATTGTTCGTATGTCCCCCCTTAATGCGGGAAGAAAAATGGCGGTACCCGTATAAATAGTACCCGAGGCGGTTCAGCGCCGCGGAGAAAATTTCCCCTGTGCTTTCAATCCCTTCCCCTTGCTGGCCGCCTACTTTCCATGACAGCTGTTCGATCATGTTTTACACCCCTTTATGTTCACTACAGCCTCTCGGTATTATTGTATCATTTTTCTGACAAAGCGACTACATTTTTCGCCGTCTCCCACCCGACAATTATATTTTTCCAATGCAGTCAGCGTTCCGCCTTTTATTCTAGGATGAATCAAAGCCTATATTCAATGATATTTATCACTCCGGCAAATGGTCATAAAAATTGCGGAACAAAAAGCGGTCGACTTGCTCAGCGGAGTAATGCTTGTACAACTCATTAACAAGCCGGGTGTACTCCTTGACGGCTTCAAGGCCGGCCACCGTCTCCGCAATGCCGTCAAAATCGGAACCAAACCCGACGTTGTTCGTCCCTCCGAGCGCGCATACGTAGTCGAGGTGGCGAAGCACATCAGCGACCGTTGCTCTCCGTTTGTCCTTCGTTAAAAAGTACGGGACAAAATTGATGCCGATCATCCCGTCTTTTTCAATCAGCGCCTTAATTTGTTCATCCGTCAAGTTGCGCGGGTGCGGGCAGAGGCGATGGGCGTTTGAATGGGAAGCGATCGGGAAACGGGCCGTCTCCACTACATCCCAAAACGCCTTTTCCGATAAATGGGACACATCGACCCATCGCTTCATTTCATTGAGCAGCTCGACAACTTGCCGGCCGAACGCCGTCAACCCGGCGCCGCGCTTCTCCCACGCCCCGTCAGCGACAGCGTTCGGAAAGTTCCATGTCAAGCCGACGGAGGCGACGCCGAGACGAAGGAGCGTCTTTAACTTGACAAGGTTGGCGCCAATCGCATCACATCCTTCGAGCGTCAACATCGCGCCGATCTCCCCTTCTTGAAGGGAGGCGATGTCCCGTTTCGTCCGCACAACTTTCACAGACGGAAACACCTCAACGATGCGGGTGAAGAAAATATCCGCCATCTCAAGCGCCGCCGTGAACCGGGCCTCTTCCGGCACCGTTTCCGGTATGTAAATAGCAAAGCATTGCACTTTCACCCCGGCTTCCGTCATTCCCGAAAGCGTAACATGAAGCGATGGCCCATCTTGAAACGACAATGACCGGTCTTGCCATAGTTTCATCAGTGCGTCACAATGAGCATCAAAAATCATTCGTTTTCCCCCTTAAAAAGCAAAAATAACCTGCCTGCCTTCGCGAGTGAAGGCGCCAACAGGTTATATTTTACCATTTGCCGCTCATCCAGTTAACGAGGTTCGACGATTAATTTAATCGCTGTCCGCTCTTCCCCATCAATCATAATATCCGTAAATGCCGGAATGCAAATCAAGTCCATGCCGCTTGGTGCCACAAACCCTCTTGCGATCGCTACTGCCTTAACGGCTTGATTTAATGCACCTGCGCCGATCGCCTGAATTTCCGCCGCGCCGCGCTCGCGCAGCACTCCGGCAAGTGCACCAGCTACAGAGTTCGGATTCGATTTTGCTGAAACTTTTAATATTTCCATTTCTAGCTCCTCCCTCGTTTCCTTGGAAAATGGATTTCGGTAAAATGTCTTCACTGTAACTATATTCACTGCTTTGGCAACTATTCCTGCCCGGGAGGAGCATGTTTTTAAAAATTTATAAAAAATAAACTATTCAAAATACGGATGGTCATCGTTAATGATGAAGCGCTCGATGCGGAGCGCACGCCCACTTTTGGCGTCAATATTAACAAGCACGGCATTCAACTGGCTTCTTCCTTCTTTGACGTCGAAACGGACCGGCAGCCCAGTTAAAAATTTGCGCAATACCGCCTCCCGATCGACGCCCAAAATGCCGTCGTACGGACCGGTCATGCCGACATCGGTAATGTACGCCGTTCCCTTCGGCAAAATGCGGTGATCAGCCGTTTGGACGTGTGTATGCGTGCCGATGACCGCAGACACGCGGCCGTCCAAGTACCAGCCCATCGCCTGTTTTTCGCTCGTCGCTTCGGCATGGAAATCAACGATGATGACCGGCGTGCGCACAGAGGCAGCGGCGATTAATTCGTCCGCCTTCTGAAACGGACAGTCAATCGCCGGCAAAAACGCCCGCCCCTGCAAGTTGATGACCGCTACCTCGCCATGCTCGGTCGGCACGTAAACGATGCCTTTTCCCGGCGTGCCCGGTGGATAGTTCGCCGGGCGAATCAACCTTTTCGCCTGGTCAATGAATTCAAAAATATCGCGCTTATCCCAGGCATGATTGCCGAGAGTGACAGCATGGACGCCTTGCGCAAGCAGTGAACGGTAAATCGCCTCGGTGATCCCTTTCCCTCCGGCGGCGTTTTCGCCGTTAATGATAACGACATCCGGCCGGTGCTTTTCCTTTAATTTGGGCAAATACTGCTCGACCATTTTTTGCCCCGGCGAACCGACGACATCACCGATAAATAAAATTTTCATCATCAATCCCTTTCTAAATCGAAAGTATCGCCACGACGAAGGCCATCGGGCGATCGGTATACTCTCTTATTTTACGGACAAAAAAATAAAGTGGCAATAGGCTGCCACTTTATTTCGCATATTCGACCGCCCGCGTTTCGCGGATGACCGTCACCTTAATATGGCCCGGGTAATCAAGCTCTTCTTCAATCCGTTTGCGGATGTCGCGCGCCAACCGGTGCGCTTCCAAATCGTCGATCATATCCGGTTTGACCATAATGCGCACTTCGCGCCCGGCTTGGATGGCGTACGATTTTTCCACCCCTTCGTACGATTCCGCGATCTCCTCAAGCTTCTCTAAGCGGCGGATATAGTTTTCGAGCGTTTCGCTGCGCGCCCCCGGCCGCGCCGCCGACAGCGCGTCCGCCGCCGCGACAAGCACGGCGATGACCGATGTCGGCTCAGTGTCGCCATGGTGGGAGGCGATGCTGTTGATGACAACAGGGTGTTCTTTATATTTCGTCGCCAGCTCGACGCCGATTTCCACATGGCTTCCTTCCACTTCATGGTCGATCGCCTTGCCGATGTCATGAAGCAAGCCGGCCCGGCGCGCCAGCATCTCGTCTTCTCCGAGCTCAGCCGCCATCAGTCCGGCTAAAAACGCCACTTCCACCGAATGTTTTAAGACATTTTGTCCGTAGCTTGTCCGGAACTTGAGCCGTCCTAAAATTTTGATCAAGTCCGGATGCAAGCCGTGGACGCCGACTTCAAACGTCGTCTGTTCGCCGACCTCGCGGATGTGTTCATCGACTTCGCGGCGCGCTTTCTCAACCATTTCTTCAATGCGAGCCGGGTGGATGCGGCCGTCCTGCACGAGCTTATCTAGTGCAATGCGCGCCGTTTCGCGGCGAATCGGGTCAAATCCGGACAAAATGACGGCCTCCGGCGTATCGTCGATAATTAAATCGATGCCGGTCAGCGTCTCAAGCGTACGGATGTTCCGTCCTTCGCGCCCAATGATCCGTCCTTTCATTTCGTCGTTTGGCAAGTTGACGACAGAGACGGTCGTTTCGGCGACATGGTCGGCCGCGCAGCGCTGGATGGCGAGCGACAAAACCGCCTTGGCCCGCTTGTCCGCCTCTTCTTTCGCCCGCGTTTCCGCCTCTTTGACCATCATCGCAATCTCATGCGACAGTTCCTTTTCGACGCGCTCTAAAATGAGCTGACGCGCATCATCGCGCGTCAATCCGGAAATGCGTTCGAGTTCGGTTTGCTGCTGTTTGACGAGCGTTTCCACTTTGCTTTCCATTTGTTCAATATGCTGTTGTCTTTCATTTAACGCTTCTTCTTTCGCTTCGAGCAACGCCTCGCGTTTATTGAGCGCTTCATCTTTGCGGTCGAGGTTTTCCTCCTTTTGCATCAAGCGGTTTTCTTGTTTTTGGAGCTCGCTTCTCCGGTCGCGGATGTCGCGCTCCGCTTCCGTGCGCAGTTTATGAATCTCGTCTTTCGCTTCGAGAAGCGCCTCTTTTTTCAAGGCGTCCGCCGCGCGTTTCGCCTCTTCAATCAGCTGCTCGGCAGCTGCTTTCGCCCCACCGATTTTTGCTTCGGCAATCGATTTGCGAACAAAAAAGCCAACAACGGCACCAATGACTAAGGCAAGCAAAGCGGAGATGATGATCGAACCCATCGTTTCACCTCCTCTTGCTGTTCAGTTTTCTTTCGCTCTTTCTTCGCGCCACTGTTGTCTCCAACCGTCCGGCGCAGGTGGACATTCCCGTTTTCAACGCATTGGCTCGGTCATGTTACTTGGCATTCCCCGTACGGATTTGGCCGCACGAAGGCGATTCGCCTTTCCGGGCGGGCGTATGGCCCTGCCGTGTATATGGACAAATATACATGTTCATTGTAAAGGCGGCAGTAGGAATTGTCAAGATATTACACAAGCGCTCTCTCAAGCCGCGGCACGCGGGGCATCCCGTTCCTTCTTTTTCGTAAAATACGAAATGAAACAGAACTACCCGCACGGGATTTCATCATCTCCCAGCATATTCTGCCAAGAAACAACGAACATTCGTTCTGTTTCGGAAGCTGAAAGAAGGCGCCCAGCCATGCCAGGACGCCCTCTGTCGGTTATTCTTCAAGCAACCCAAACTCGTCTTGCACCGGCTCGCCGCCCGTCTCGCCGGCATCGATGCCGTAATGGCTGCGGATGGCGCGGGCGATCTCCTCGGCGATATGCGGGTTTTCTTTCAAAAATTGTTTTGCATTTTCCCGCCCTTGGCCGAGCCGCTCGTCTTTGTACGAATACCACGCGCCGCTTTTTTGCACGATATCCAGCTCTGACGCCATATCAAGGATTTCCCCTTCGCGGGAAATGCCTTCGCCGTACATAATGTCCACATCAGCTGTTTTAAACGGCGGAGCCACTTTGTTTTTGACGACTTTGATTCTCGTTTTGTTGCCCACCATGTCGTTGCCTTGCTTGATTTGCTCGGCGCGGCGCACCTCTAAACGGACGGAAGCGTAAAACTTGAGCGCCCGTCCGCCCGGCGTCGTCTCGGGATTGCCGAACATGACGCCGACTTTCTCGCGGATTTGGTTGATGAAGATGGCGATCGTTTTCGACTTGTTAATAGCGCCGGACAACTTGCGAAGCGCCTGCGACATGAGGCGCGCTTGCAAACCGACGTGGGCGTCGCCCATCTCCCCCTCAATTTCCGCTTTCGGCACGAGCGCCGCTACCGAGTCGATGACGATGATATCGACCGCACCGCTTCGCACGAGCGCTTCAGCAATTTCGAGCGCCTGCTCGCCCGTATCAGGTTGGGAAAGCAGCAACTCATCAATATTGACTCCTAACTTTTGGGCATAAATAGGGTCGAGCGCGTGCTCCGCGTCGATGAAGGCTGCCTGCCCGCCCCGCTTTTGCACTTCCGCGATCGCGTGAAGGGCAACGGTCGTTTTCCCGGACGATTCCGGCCCGTAAATTTCGACGATCCGCCCGCGCGGGTAGCCGCCGACGCCTAACGCGATGTCAAGCGCCAACGAACCGCTCGGCACCGTCGAGATTTTGCGCTCGACTTGCTCGCCGAGCTTCATAATGGCCCCCTTGCCAAACTGTCGTTCAATTTGTTTTAACGCCTGCTCCAAGGCAGCTTGACGATCTTGGTTCACTCATCTACTCCTCCTTATTCTAGGGCTACTTATACTATATCGCGTTTTGCGGCCGTTGCCAAGCAAAAAGTCGAACGTTTATTCGTTTTTTCGATGGAGAAACTAGCAACGATCGCCATGCGAATGCGGTGGAAAAAACGATGGATGCGGTGGTGGATTCAAGAAGGGGAGCAGCCGGTCAACGGCCGGCCGCAAGCGTCTCCAACAAGAAAAAGCAGCCGTATTTGGCGGTGCGGGTGCGGATGGCATCACGTGTGCCGGATAATGCGAGGCGGTGGACGGTGGTGTCGCGCCCGCGTATGGCGATGCCGACATACACGGTGCCCGGCGGATGGCCTTCGAGCGGATCGGGGCCGGCGACGCCGGTGAAGCTGATGCCGACATCGGCATCACACATCGTGCGCACGTTCTCGGCGAGCAGACGGGCGCACGGTTCGCTTACCGCTCCGTTCGTCTCCAACAGCGGCCGCGGCACGCCAAGGAGGTGTTCTTTTACGCCGTTTGTGTAGCAGACAACGCCGCCGCTCACGGCGGCCGACGCCCCCGGCACGGCCGTCAGCTGCTCAAGGAACAGGCCTCCGGTCAAGCTTTCCGCCGCGGCGATTGTCCACCCTCTTTCTTTTAACCGTTCCAATGTCTTTGTAAACAGCGTTTCATCATTATATCCGTAACAATAACGGCCGACGCGCGTCAAAATGGCGGCTTCCGCCTCATCGAGCAGCCGCTTGGCTTCCGCTTGATCCTGATGTTTTGCCGTCAGACGGAGCGTTACCTCGCCGTCGTTTGCGAGCGGGGCGATCGTCGGATTCGACTGGGCGTCAATCAAGTCGGCGAGCGCCGTCTCAAGCGCCGACTCGCCGATGCCAAAAAAGCGGAGGACGCGCGATTCGATGCGCCCGGAAAGCGAAAAAACGCCGCGCAAAAAGGGGGCGCCGTATTTCGTAAACATCGGCTGCATTTCTTTCGGCGGCCCCGGCAGCAACATGTATGTAATGCCGTCAACCGTCAACGCCATCCCTGGCGCCATGCCGTGCTCGTTTTTCAGCACGGCCGCCCCTTCCAAGATGAGCGCCTGTTTTTTATTGTTTTCTGTCATCGGCCGGTTCGTGCGGGCAAAGAACGCCTCAATCGCCCGCAGCGCTTCCTCATCGGTCACGAGCCGGCGGCCGAGCAGGCGGGAGATCGTTTCTTTCGTCAAATCGTCTTTCGTCGGGCCGAGCCCGCCGGTGAAAATGATGAGGTTCGCTCTCGTTTGCGCGGTTTTCACCGCTTGTTCGAGACGGCCGGCATTGTCGCCGACAACCGTATGAAAATAGACGTTAATGCCAAGGCCGGCGAGCTGTTGCGACAAAAACTGAGCGTTCGTATTGGCAATTTGTCCGAGCAGCAGTTCCGAGCCGACAGCAATAATCTCCGCATTCACCAAACGTTCTCCCCCTTTTTCGGCCGGCTATTTCGAGTGGGAAAAAGCGTGTTTGTTTTTGGCAAAGTAATCCCAACCGGACCAGATCGTGAAAATGACCGCCACCCAAAGCGCGATATCGGCGAACGGAAACGGAATGAGTGAAAACGGAAAGTTGTGCAGCAAAAGGGCGGAGATCGCCACAATTTGCGTCCACGTCTTAATTTTTCCAAGCACGTTGGCAGCGACAACTTCCCCCTCGCCGGCGAGCACAAGCCGCAGGCCGGTGACGGCAAACTCGCGGCTGATGATGACGATCACCATCCAAGCCGGCGCGGCCCCGAGCTCAACGAGCACGATGAGCGCCGCCGATACAAGCAGCTTATCGGCGAGCGGATCCAAAAACTTGCCCAAGTTGGTGACGAGTCCGTACTTGCGGGCGTAGTAGCCGTCAATCCAGTCAGTTGTTGAAGCGACAATAAAAACGAGGGTTCCGATGAGATGAGCGACCGGAAGCTCCACCCCGGCGATGCGGACGCTTCCCCACCCGAACGGGACAAGCATGACGATTAAGAAAAATGGGATGAGCATAATGCGCGCTACCGTAATTTTATTCGGCAAGTTCACAACGAATACCTCCGCTAGTTCAACATCGATCCGGACAAAGAAGCGGCTTCTTTTCTCCCAAAAAGCCGCCCTTTGCCATTATTTTTTTAGGATGAAACGAAGCTTTTGGTACACTTCGTCTTTCGGGGCAAACGGATAGGCAAACGGCTGGCCGTTTACCTTCATGTCGACATCGAGCGTGCGACCGATTTTCACCCACACTTCACTTTCCGCTGACAAGTCGAACGTTTTCGTTTGCCCGCTTGTCAAATTGCCGGCATAAAAGGAATGGCCTTTCGTGTTGTACACCTCAATCCACGATGTTCCTTTCGACGTGAGTTCAATCGAAAATGAAGCAGGGTTGTTCACTTCAATCGTCGCTGTGTTGCCGCGTTTTTCCGTCACGTTCAGCGCCGTCACCGGCGCAGCCGGTTTGTCTTCAGGAGTCGGCTGCTCAGCCTGTTGTTTTTTCTTTTCTTCCGCCTTCTTCGCTGCTTCTTCTTTTTCCTTCGCCTGTTCAAGCGGCGAGTTTTTCGAGCTTTCGACCTCCGCCGTCTCCGGGCTTGTCCGCGCCGGCGGCTCGCTCGCTGTGCCGCGCTGGAGCAGCACCCAAACAAGCACAGCCGCCCCGACGACGACTGCCGCGACGGCCAGTTTCGGCAGCCAGTCGAGCCATTTCGTCCCTTCGGCAGAAAGCTGCTGACGCGTTTTCACGCGCGACAGCGGCTGCGGAAGATCATCCTCATAAGATTGCGGAACGTCTTGCTTATATTGTTCAAACAGCTCGTCCGGGTCGAGGCCGACCGCCTCGGCGTATTGCCTGATGAAGGCGCGCACATAAAAGTTGCCCGGCATGATGGCGTAATTTCCTTCCTCGATGCCGATCAAATACCGCTTCTGAATTTTCGTCATCTCTTGCAGTTCGTCCAAGCTAATTTGCTTTTCCTCCCGCGCTTCCCGCAAACGTTTTCCTAATTCCGTCAACGGCCAACACCTTCCATTTTTTAATTAAAACCCAAATTCAGAAAAGCCGTCGCCGCCCAACAAGGACGGGCGCTCGATCGCTTCGTAGGAAATATCTTCGTCCGGCTCATGGCGCAGCTCGATAATATAATGAAAATCGTCAAGCGTATATTCCGTATGGCGAACAAAAATGTCCGGATGTTCCACGACTTTCGTCGCCTCAAGGCGCATCAGTTCGCGAACGAGCTGCCAGTGCTGCTCATTCGCCCGGCGCGTCGAGACGATGCCGTCAATGATGAAAATGTTGTCCTCGCTATATTCATCCTCCATCAGCTGGGTGCGGATCGTCTGTTTGATCAGCGTCGATGATACAAACAGCCATCGCTTATTGGCGCACACGCTGGCGGCGACGATCGACTCCGTCTTGCCGACGCGCGGCATTCCGCGAATGCCGACAAGCTTATGCCCTTTTTCTTTAAACAGTTCCGCCATAAAATCGACAAGCAGTCCGAGTTCGTCGCGGACAAAGCGGAACGTTTTTTTATCGTCGGCATCGCGCTGGATGTAACGGCCATGGCGGACGGCCAGACGGTCAAGCAGCTTCGGTTGGCGCAGCTTCGTCACCGTAATGTTGTCCATCGTCCGCAAAATCGTCGCCAGCCGCTCAATTTGCTCGTTGTTGTCGCAAAGAAGCAGCATGCCGCGGCGCGAATTCCGGACGCCGTTGATCGTCACGATGTTGATCGACAACATGCCGAGCAGCGATGCGACGTCACCTAACAGCCCGGGGCGGTTGACATGAATTTCATACTCCAAGTACCATTCCTGCTTGCCCATCCCGTCTCCTCCCTTGTCGGTGTCCGCACGAACGCTTTATGCTAAGTTCATACTACTATAATCGCGAATGGAAAAGCAACTGAAAAGGGGGAGAAAAAAAGAGAGAGGGATTCCCCTCTCTTCCGGTTGTTATTTTTGTTGGACAAGCTTCACCATCATGTTGGCAAGAACGTGCTGTTCTTTTTCATCAGCAACTTTCCAGAGATCGGCCAACACCCGTTCCTCCGGGTTTTTCGGATCGACGTTTCTCGCCAAATAATCACCGATTTGATAGGCGACGTCCGTGATCACTTGCTGGCTCAGTCCTTGTTGCTGTGCTTGCTGAAGCCGATCCGCCAAAAATCCTTTCCATTGCTCAAAGTTATCCAATACCGACATGTGCATTCCCTCCTTGATGAACGTTTCAAGGTTAGTTTGCCTGTCTGAACGGAAAATATGCGTTTAGCAATGCCAACCGCCGTTGACAGAAATGACTTGGCCGGTGATGTACGAAGCGGCGTCGGATAAAAGAAACGCCACTGTTTTGGCCACTTCGCCGGGGGTGCCGAATCGGCCGGCTGGGATTTCATCCGCCAACGCTTGAAGCTCCTCGGCACTGAACGACCGGAGCATATCGGTAGCGATCGCCCCAGGGGCGACGGCATTGACGCGGATGCCGCTTGGGGCGAGCTCTTTGGCCAGCGCTTTGGCGAACGCATTCTGCCCGCCTTTCACCATCGAATACACCGCTTCACATGAGGCGCCGCAAAGTCCCCAAATCGATGAAATAAACACAATATGGCCCCGTTTTTTTGAAATCATCGGCGGAAGCAGTTTTTTCACGAGCTGCGCCGGACTTGTCACATGAAGGCGCACCATCCGCTCGATCAGCTCATCGTTCATATCAGTCAGCAATCCATAATAGCTCGCCCCGCTGTTATAAATGATGGCGTCCACCGGGCGGTCGATTTGCGAAAGGAGCGCCTCGACCCCGCCAGGCGCGGACAAGTCGGCTTCGAGCGGGATGATGTGCGTATCCGCCAGTTCTTCCCGCAGCGCTTCGACCGGCGCCCGCCGTCGGTAGTAATGAAGAAAGAGCCCGTAGCCATCTTTGGCGAGTTCTTGGGCGATGCTCTGCCCGATTCCGCCCGAAGCGCCGGTGATTAACGCGTAGTTCATTGAACGTTCTCCCCTTCCTTTGCCGCAAAAAAGCATCCTTCTCATGAAGGATGCCATCATTGCCCTTTTGGCACAACTTCACAAACGGCGATTTGCGAGTCGCGGAAACATGAGGCGGCGACAGCAGCAATATCGTCAAGTGTAAGCGACGAGAGCGCCGGCAAAATATCAAATAAGCTCGCACCATAAAACGCATAGCGCGTAAACTGGTTGGCGATGTATTCCGGCGAATTGAGCGCGCGCAAAAAGGCGCCGATTTTTTTCTTTTTCACCCGCTCAATTTCCTCTTTTTGCACCTGTCCGGTGGAAAACGACCGCAGCACTTCCTGCACCTCTGCCGCGAGCCGCTCCGCATCTCTCGTGTCGCCGCCGACAAGGGCAAAGCCAAATTCACGCTCTTCCGTATAATCGTACATAAACGTATCGTCAATCAACCCTTCGCGGTACAGCCGTTCGTAATGCGGCGAGCTTTTGCCAAACAAGTAGTCGAGCAGCACGTGAAACGCGAGTTCATGCCGGAGTTTTTGTTCGCCGCTGTTTGGCACGGACGGCGCTTTAATGCCGACAAAACATTTATTCGTCTGCACATGCATGGGGATGATTTTTTTCTTTTCTGCGACATGGCCCGGTTCTTCGTACGTAAACCGTTTCACTTCCGGCGCCCGCGAAAACGATTTTTTCGCCTGATTATCGCGGATTTGCTGCATCACTTTTTGCTCGTCGACCGGACCGACGACAAACAACAGCATGTTGCCCGGATGATAAAACGTTTCGTAACATTCATACAGCAGCTCTTTTGTAATTTCGGCGATCGATTCAACCGTGCCGGCGATGTCGATTTTAACCGGATGGTTATGGTACATGCTTTCGATGGCGCCAAAGTAAACACGCCAGTCCGGATTGTCGTCGTACATGCGGATTTCTTGACCGATGATGCCTTTTTCTTTTTCGACTGTCTTGTCGGAAAAATACGGCGTCTGCACAAAGTCCATTAACGTTTCTAAGTTTTTCTCAATGTTGTCGGTGCTTGAAAACAAATAGGCGGTGCGGGTAAACGTCGTAAAGGCGTTCGCCGAAGCGCCTTGTTTGCTGAACTGCTGAAACACGTCACCGTCCTCTTTTTCAAACAACTTATGTTCCAAAAAATGGGCGATGCCATCCGGGACGCGTTTCATTTCCGTTTTTCCGAGCGGGACGAACTGGTTGTCGACGGAACCGTAGTTCGTCGTAAACGTTGCATACGTTTTATGAAACCCTTTTTTCGGCAAGATGTAAACATCAAGGCCGTTGTCCATTTTTTCATAAAACAGCGCTTCTTGCAGCGTTTCATACACCCGCTTTTCCATCTTCCGTCGCCCCCTCCATTCCGGTCAAAAAGTACACCGTATCGAGCACCACCTTTTCGGCGACGCGCACGACATCCTCGCGCGTCACACTGTCCGTGCCGGCAAGCCATTCGTTCAGCGGGCGTTTCCGCGTTGAGACGACGTTATGGTACAGCACTTCGACAAGCCCGCGCGGCGTATCGAGCGTCTCAAGCAACTGGTTGCGGATGACCGCTTTCGTTTGTGCCATTTCTTCATCCGTAAAATCACCGTTTTTCATCGCCTGCATTTGTTCGTCAATGATGCAGCGCGCCTTCTCGTAATTGGCCGGCTCAATGCCGGACATGACCATGAGCAGCCCTTTATGGCTTTCAAGCCTCGAGGCGGCATAATAGGCGAGGCTCGCTTTCTCGCGAACGTTGATGAACAACTTGGAATGGGAAAAACCGCCGAAAATGCCGTTAAACAGCTGCAAGGCGTAATAATCGTCATCTTCGTACGTCACGTTAGTCCGATAGCCGACGTTTAATTTTCCTTGTTTTACGTCTTGCCGCTCGATGACTTCGTTCACTTCCCCCCGCGCTTTGGCGGAAGCAAGCGGCGCCCGCGCCGGCTGCAGGCGGTCCGGTAAGGAGAAACGTTGCTTGACAGCGGCGAGCACCGCTTCCTCATCGACGTCGCCGATGACATACAAATCAAGCTCATCTTCAGCCAACGCCTGCTCGTAATACCGGTACAGCCGCTCCGCTGTAATGGTGTCAACATCCTCGAGCTCACCGTTTGGCGAGAGGGCGTACGGTTCACCTTTGCACATTTCTTGAACGAGGCGCATGCTCGCATAGCGCATTTTATCATCATATACCGCTTGAATGCGCTGGCTTAGCGCCCGTTTTTCCCGGGCGACGATGTCCTCAACAAACCGGCCGCCCTCGAGCACCGGGCGGAGCAAGAGATCGGCGAGCAGTTGAAGCGCTTTCTCTAGAAGCGGCGTTTGCTCCGGCAAAAACCGTTCATTCGCCACATCAATGCGGACCGTCATAATATGGTCTTCACCTCTTTTAGTTAAATCGACGTTCAGCGTCGCGCCGTACAGCTCATCCAGGTAAGTGCGCAGCGCCTTGACGCTCGGGTAATCAGCCGTGCCGCTTTGCAAGACGTACGGAAGCAGCGCGCGCAGCGTCACCGTCTCCTTGGCAAGCGGCGCTTTCATTTTCCAAACGAGCGTATTCGTTTTGTACTTATCAGTCGAAATCGTATGGACACGAACCGGTCCAACCGCTGTCACTTTTTCATCGACCAATCAAACTCCTCCTTTTCCTTCAGAAAGTGGACGGTATGCTTATTGTGAGATGTCTTATCAACAATATACCTTTTGCCAAGCGGAAAATGCAAATAAATCCACCCCGCTTCCCGGCCGGAACAACAAAAAAAAACGGCTGCCCGTTTACTTACGGACAGCCCGTTTTCTTACCGTTTTCCTTTCACATATGGCGTGCCGGCCGCTTTCGGCGCTTCGGCGCGGCCAATGAAGCCGGCGAGCGCTAAAATCGTGAGCACATAAGGGGCAATAAGCAAGTAGACGGTCGGAACGTTTTGCAAAAATGGAATCGTTTGTCCGACGATGCTTAAACTTTGTGCCAACCCAAAAAACAGCGCCGCCCCCAGCGCGCCGATCGGATGCCATTTGCCAAAAATCATGGCCGCAAGCGCCATAAACCCGTGCCCGGAAATGGTGGCATGACTGAAATCGCGGGAGATGATCGTCGCATACACCGCACCGCCCAGCCCGCCGAGCGCCCCGCTGATCATCACGGCAATATAGCGCATTTGCGTAACGTTAATCCCCATCGTATCAGCCGCCATCGGGTGCTCGCCGACGGCGCGCAGCCGGAGGCCAAACGGGGTTTTGTAAATGATGTACCAAGACAGAAACGCCAGCAAAACAGCGATATACGACGGCGCATATGCGTTGGAAAACAGCAGCGGACCAATGACCGGAATATCACTTAATATCGGTACATCAATTTTGTCAAATCCGACTTGAATTTGATCAGTTTGTCCTTTGCCGTACATTTTTTTCACTAAAAACAGTGACAAGCCAAGCGCCAAAAAGTTGATCGCCACTCCGCTGACGACTTGGTCGGCGCGAAACGTGACCGAAGCGACGGCATGCAACAAAGAAAACAATGCGCCGACCACGATGGCTGCTGCCAAGGCGAGCCATGGCGTCAATGAACCGAGCTGGTCGGCAAACGTTAGATTAAAGACAATGCCGACAAACGCACCGATGATCATCAGCCCTTCGAGCCCGATATTGACAACGCCGGACCGTTCGCTAAACACGCCGCCAAGCGCGGTGAAAATAAGGGGAGCAGCAAAGAAAATCGCTGTTGGAATAATCGTTTGCAACACGTCATATACGCTCACTTACTCCGCCCCCTTTTGCCAACGAGATAACAGCCAACGGATCATATAGCTCGATGCGACAAAGAAAATAATGAGCGCGATAATAATATCGACGAGTTCGGTTGGCACGCCGGCGCCTGACGGCATCTCCAGCGCCCCGACTTTCAAGGCGCCAAACAGCAAGGCGGAAAGCAAAATGCCAAACGCGTTGTTGCCGCCGATTAAAGCGACGGCGATGCCGTCAAATCCAAGGCCGGTAAACCCGGCTTTCGTCGAAATATTGCCGAACGTGCCGAGCCCTTCCATCGCCCCGGCCACGCCCGCAAACGCTCCGGAGATGACCATGGCTAAAATAATGTTGGCGCGCACGTTCATGCCAGCGTACTGTGAAGCATGCTGGTTGAATCCGACCGCCCGCAGCTCAAATCCTTTCGTCGTTCTTTCAAGCAAAAACCACATGACAAACGCAGCAGCAATGGCGATCAAAATGCCATAATGCACCGTCGAGTGATACGTAATGGCTTCCAAAAACTCCGATTGGAGCGAGGCACTCTCCTTGACCGGATCGGACTTGAAGCCCTCATCGGACAGCACGGAACGGATGATCGCGTTCGTCACGTGCAAAGCGATATAGTTCATCATAATCGTGATGATGACTTCATGCACTTTTACATACGCCTTTAGTACGCCCGGAATCAGCCCCCAAAGCGCCCCGGCGAGTGCAGCGGCCAAAATGGCAAGCGGCAAGTGGATGACCTTCGGCAAGTCAAACGACACCCCGACCCAAACGGCGGCGAGCCAGCCGACGATCAGCTGCCCTTCGACCCCGATGTTAAACAAGCCGGTGCGAAAGGCGAAAGCTACCGCCAGCCCCGTTAAAATATAAGGCGTCGTCTGGCGGATTGTTTCTCCGATGTAATACGCATCGCCAAACGCTCCGTATATGAGAGAGCCAAAGCCAGCGACCGGATTGTAGCCGCTTGCGAGCATGACGATCGAGCCGACGATCATGCCGAGCAGAACGGCCAACAGCGGAATCAAAAACTGCTGAAGACGATTCGACCTCATGACGACACACCTGCTTCCTTCCGTTTACTTCCGGCCATCAGCAGCCCGAGTTCCTGTTCCGTCGTTTCTTTCGGATCAACGATGGCGATAATCTTCCCCTCATAAATAACGGCGATCCGGTCGCTGACGTTCATCACTTCATCGAGTTCGAACGATACAAGCAACACCGCTTTCCCTTGATCACGCTGCTCAATGAGCCGCTTATGGATAAACTCAATCGCCCCGACATCAAGCCCCCTTGTCGGCTGAGCAGCGATCAATAAATCTGGGTTGCGGTCGATTTCACGGCCGATGATCGCTTTTTGCTGGTTGCCGCCGGATAACGCCCGTGCTTTCGTATACTCATCCGGTGTGCGAACATCAAATTCGCGAATGAGTTGGCGTGCTTTGTCATAGATCGCTTTAAAGTTCAGCACGCCCCGCTTCGAATATGGCGGCTTGTAATACGCTTGCAGCACCATGTTTTCACCGATCGGAAAATCGAGGACAAGCCCGTGCTTATGCCGGTCTTGCGGAATATGGCCGACGCCGGCTTCCATAATCCGGCGCGGTGATAAATTTGTAATATCGCGGCCATTGAGCTTCACCGTACCGGATTCCACTTTCAGAAGGCCGGTAACTGCTTCAATCAGCTCGGTTTGCCCGTTGCCGTCAACCCCGGCAATGCCGACGATCTCCCCGGCGCGCACCGTCAAACTCAGGCCGTTTACAGCAGGAATGCCGCGGGCATCTTTCACGACCAAATTCTCGATTTCAAGCACCGGCGCCTTTGGCTCAGCCGGCTTTTTCTCGGTCGTAAACTGCACCTCGCGGCCAACCATGAGCGCGGCCAGTTCGTTCGGATTCGTTTCGGCGACCTCAAGCGTCGCGATCCCTTTGCCGCGGCGGATAACGGTGACGCGGTCGCACACTTCCATAATTTCTTTGAGCTTGTGCGTAATTAAAATGATCGATTTTCCCTCGCGGACGAGCGTGCGCATAATTTCGATGAGCTCGCGGATTTCCTGCGGCGTCAGAACCGCTGTCGGTTCGTCAAAAATTAAAATGTCCGCGCCGCGATAGAGCGTCTTTAAAATTTCGACGCGCTGTTGCATACCGACGGAAATATCGGCAATTTTCGCTGTCGGATCCACCGCCAGCCCATACCGCTCCGACAGTTCACGCACTTCCTGTTCAGCCCGCTTGATGTCAATCGTTCCCGCCCGTGTCGGCTCACTGCCTAAAATGATGTTTTCCGTTACGGTAAACGTATCAACAAGCATAAAGTGTTGATGCACCATCCCGATGCCGAGGTCGTTGGCGACATTCGGGTCAGTGATGCGCACCGGTTTCCCTTTGACACGGATTTCGCCCCCATCCGGCTGATAGAGACCAAACAGCACGTTCATCAACGTCGATTTGCCGGCGCCGTTTTCACCAAGAAGGGCGTGAATTTCCCCCTTTTTCACCTGCAGTGTAATGTTGTCGTTGGCGACAAACGTGCCGAATACTTTGCGAATATTGAGCATTTCAATCACGTATTCCAAGTAATTCACTCCCTACTTCGGCAAGGTCAAAATCACAAAATGAGAGGCGGCAGCCAAACGGCCGCCCTTCATTTCATGATTTTGAAAAAGGCTAGCGGCGCGCACTAGCCTTTTTCCACTTTCATTATTTAACCGTTGCCGCAAATTGTTCGTACTCTTTCCGGCTCGACGGCACTTTCACATCACCATTGGCGATTTTTTCCTTCCATTCATCCACCGCTTTTAGCACATTGTCCGGGATGTTGTCTTGCGTCGGGGCAATGCCGACCCCGTTTTCCGGCAAGCCATACTCAATTGTTTGGCCGCCCGGGAAATCGCCAGCCTGCGCCCGTTTGGCGACATCATAAACAGCTACGTCGACTCGTTTGACCATCGAGGTGAGCGTCACATTGTACGTCTTGTCGCCGACTTTCACTTCTCCTTCCGGCGCTTGGTCTTTATCGACGCCGATGACCCAAATTTCGCGGTTCGGATCTTTCTTCTTCAAGTCTTTTGCTTCTGAAAAGACGCCGTTTCCGGTTCCTCCGGCCGCGTGGTAAATAATATCAATGCCGGAAGCGTACATGCTCGAGGCGATCGCCTTCCCTTTATCGGCTTGGTTAAACGCTCCAGCATATTGCACTTCGACAGTCGCTTTCGGGTTGACCGCTTTGACACCGGCACGGAAGCCGCTTTCGAATTTCTCAATCAACGGAATTTCCATTCCGCCAACGAAGCCGATTTTATTCGTTTTCGTCATCAGCCCGGCCACAACGCCGACAAGAAACGACCCTTCATGCTCTTTAAACGTAATGCTGGCGACATTTGGGGCATCCACAACTGTATCCACAATAGCAAAGTGTTTTTTCGGATTTTGCTCCGCGACTTCTTTCACTGCATCCCCCATCAAATAGCCGATACCGTAAATCAAGTCAAAGTCGCTGCGCACAAGTTTGTTTAAGTTTGTCGGATAATCGGCATCGTTCGTGGATTGCAAATAGTCATAACCGCCGCGCCCTTTTTCGAGGCCGTTATCTTTCCCGAACTTTTGCAACCCTTCCCAAGCCGACTGGTTGAACGATCGGTCGTCGACGCCGCCTACGTCCGTGACCATGGCAACGCTGAACGTATCTTCTTGATTATTGCCTCCCGCGTTGCCGCCATCTTGGCCACAGGCGCTAAGCAGCGTGCCGGCGGCGAACAGAACGGAGAGTGCCCAGCCGAATCGCTTTTTCATGCTCCATTACCCCCTGCTTGAAAAATTTGTTCCTAATTAGTATGAAACTTCCGTTCTCTTTCTATGTACTGATTTCACCCCCTTAAAAACCGAACCGTTTCCGCATGACATGAAAGCTGAACTTGTCGGAGCGGAAGTAGTTCGTTGAATAAAAAATCGGTTCGTCATTTTTATCGAAATGCATTTGTTTGAGCACAAGCAAGGCCGTCTCCGGATCGCATTGCAAAATCGGCGACACTTTTTCGTGGTAGCCGAGCGGTTCAATGCGCGCAACGGCATAGGCAATATCGCGGTGTGCCTGATTGTGCAAGTTTTCAAACAGCGACTCATGCTCATACGAAATGCCTCTCGGCAAATATTTACATAAAATTTTATCAAGGCAATAGACGACCGGCTCCCCATCAGCGGTGCGCACCCGCTCGATCAGCAAAATCTCATCATCCGTCCGGCATTGAAAGCGGCGCATATCGTCTTCGGTCGGCTGTTGGATAGAGGAAGACAAAAAAATCGTGCCCGGTTTGCGCCCGGCTTGGCGGATCATGTCGGTGACGCTTGTGAGCTGCTCGATGCCGGACGTAAACAGCGGTCGGGCATTGACAAACGTCCCGACGCCATGGCGGCGGATGATGATATTTTCCTCCTCAAGCACCCGCAGCGCTTCCCGCAGCGTCGCCCGGCTGACGCCGAGCTGCTTGGCGAGCTCAAACTCGGATGGAAGCTTTTGCTTTTCTTTGTACACTCCAGTTTCGATATCGTGTTTAATGCGGTCAATGACTTGCAAATAAAGATGGCGACTGTCTGATTTGATTGACATGACAACGTCCTCCACGTTACGCATTTCCCATGAGATCAGACCTCTGACATTAGACATATAACCTTTTCGAGATTACTATAACATTTTTTACCCGGCAAATAAATAGGGATAATCCATTTTTGTCGAAAAAAAAGAAATATGACCGGCAGCGCTTCCAATATGCTATACTGTTGGACAGGCAGGTAAAAGGAACCTGCCTGTTTTCCTGTTTATGACGTCTTTTTGAAATCTTCTTTTGACCAAAGAACAGCGCGTGGCTTGCTTCCTTCATACGGGCCGACGACGCCGCGCTCTTCCATGGCGTCGATGAGGCGGGCAGCCCGGTTGTAGCCAATGCGGAAGCGGCGCTGCAACATCGACACAGAGGCACTTTGCATTTCGACGACAAGGCGGACGGCTTCTTCGTACAGATCATCCTCAAGTGCCGGAGAGTTCGCCTCGCCCTCTTGAACGATCATTTCCTCATAGTATTGCGCCTGTTGCTGGCTGATGACAAACTGAACGACCTCTTCGACTTCTTGGTCGGATACAAACGCCCCTTGGACGCGCACCGGCTTCGAGGCCCCCATCGGCAAAAACAGCATGTCGCCGCGGCCAAGCAGTTTTTCCGCCCCGCCCATATCCAAAATGGTGCGCGAATCGATTTGTGACGAGACGCTGAAGGCGATGCGCGACGGAATGTTTGCTTTGATGACGCCGGTAATGACATCGACCGACGGGCGCTGGGTGGCGATGATTAAGTGGATGCCGGCGGCGCGCGCCATTTGCGCTAGGCGGGTGATCGCCTCTTCAACATCCGAAGATGCCACCATCATTAGATCGGCCAGTTCGTCGATGATGACGACAATATACGGCAAAAGCGGCTGCTGTTCCGGCACCGCCTCGTTCTGTTGACGGATGTGTTCGTTATACCCTTCAATGTTGCGTGTGCCGGTATGGGAAAACAGCTCATAGCGCCGTTCCATTTCCTGCACGACTTTTTTCAGTGCCTGGGCTGCTTTTTTCGCATCGGTGACGACCGGCGTCAACAAATGAGGAATGCCGTTATAGACGCTCAACTCCACCATTTTCGGGTCGATCATCATCAGCTTGACCTCGTGTGGTTTCGTGCGCATAAGCAGGCTGACGATGATGCCGTTAATGCAGACGCTTTTGCCGCTCCCCGTAGCACCGGCGATCAATAAATGCGGCATTTTGTTCAGTTCAGCGGCGACCACTTCCCCGGAAATGTCGCGGCCAAGCGGGATCAACAGCTTTGCCTCAGGCCGCGTATGCTCGACGGCTTCCAACACTTCGCGCAACGAGACGGTGGCGATTTCTTCGTTCGGCACCTCAATGCCGATCGCTGATTTTCCGGGAATTGGAGCCTCGATGCGGATGTCTTTCGCCGCTAGGGCGAGCGCCAAATCATCGCTTAAACTGACGATTTTGCTAACTTTCACCCCGACGTCCGGGTATACTTCGTATTTCGTCACCGCCGGCCCGAGATGCACTTGCGTCACTTTCGCCTTGACGCCAAAGCTTTGGAACGTTTTCTCCAATTTGCGTGCGTTGGCGTAAATGTTGGCATGGTCAGCCGATTGTCCGGCCGGTTTCGGCAGGCTGAGAAGCTCAAGCGGCGGCAAATCATAGTTGGTGTTTTCATGCTCGGAAAACGCCAGCGGCGGCGCCGGTGCGTCCCCGTTCCCGCCATCGCCGCCTTCGATTGGCGGCTGTTTCTCCTCTTCCGGCTCGACCGCCGACCGGACGGCGGCAAAATCGGATATGATCGGCGGCGGCGAAAGCAGCTCGTCCTCCGATTCAGCAGCGCCGGCTTCACCCGGCTCATCTTCGGGCCGGGCGGCCGCCCGCCGCGAACGCCGGTTTCGTCCGGCGTTGGCCCGCCGCTTTCGTCCTGCCAACCATTGCCTCATATCCGCAACAAACGCTAGCCATTCCTGACGCATAAACGCCGCCGCCAAGACGATCAGTCTGCCGACCGTTTCACGCAGCGATTTTCCCGTCAGTACGATGAAGCCGACAACGAACAACAGAAAACAAATCCATTTCGTCCCAAGCGCATCAAACAGCTGGTAGCTGGCGGCAAACAACAAGGCGCCGACCATCCCGCCCCCCAAATCGACAGCGGCCTCCTTGCCATTCGCTTCGTTCCAAAACAGCGCCCATGTCGTGCGAATGACGCTTGGGTCGAGTTCACCGCGCCGCGACATGAGTTCAAACAGCTTCCCATGGCTTAACAACAAGAGCGCCGCTGCAATGACGGAGGCGCCGACAAACGGGCGGCTCGCCCATGACGGCCACTCCCGCTTCCACATCAGGATAAACGATAAAATGAATAAACCGCCCACTAATAGCATGTACCATTCGCCGAAAAAAAAGCGGCTGACGAGCACGAGCGTTTCCCCGACAAGCCCGAGACGGGCCATCGCCACAACGGCAACAGCCAACAGCCCGAGGCCGATCAATTCAAAACGGATCGCCTCCGTCCATGGCTGCTTCTTTGGCGGCTTTCCTTTTTTTTGTCGCTTTCGTTTCGCCATGATCGCTCACTCCAGCATGAATGAATTGGCAAGCCGGAAAAAAGCAGCCAACAATGGCTGCTTTTTTCTGTTTCCTTATTATTATAGCATGAACGGCCGCACAATTCATTACGATGTTGCTGCGGAAATTGAAAACCGCGCCCCGGGCGCATATTTGGCGTTTAAAAAATGGTAGGGATTTGTGCTTAAATTTTGCACGATTTCATATTCGCCCGTATCCACGATTTGGACGAGAAATGGAATGCCGTCGTAGTACACCATTTTTTGCTTTTCATATGCAGCCGCATCCGTTGGAAACATCAAGTGTTCCGGCATGACCGTATATAAAATCATTGGACTATCTTCCCTTCGCCGCCTTTTTTCATCTCGATCAACTGCCGCAGCTTCGCCATCGCCTGCGATACGCCGCCAACTTCATCGATCAGCCCGTACCGGACGGCGTCAGGTCCGACGACGTTCGTTCCGATGTCGCGCGTTAAATTTCCTTTCGAAAACATGAGCTCTTTAAATTTTTCTTCGCTAATATTGGAATGTTTCGTCACGAAACGGACGACGCGCTCCTGCATTTTATCCAAATACTCGAACGTTTGCGGCACACCGATGACAAGCCCGGTCAGACGGATCGGATGAATCGTCATCGTCGCAGTCTCGGTGATGAACGAGTGGCTGCACGAAACGGCGATCGGCACTCCGATCGAATGGCCCCCGCCAAGCACGACGGAAACGGTCGGTTTTGAGAGCGAAGCGAGCATTTCCGCAATGGCGAGCCCGGCTTCGACATCGCCGCCGACGGTGTTTAAAATGACGAGCAACCCTTCGATTTTCGGATTTTGCTCAATGGCGACAATTTGCGGAATGACGTGCTCATATTTCGTTGTCTTATTTTGCGGCGGCAGCTGGACATGGCCTTCAATTTGGCCGACGATCGTCAGACAGTGGATATTCGTATCCGGCTCTAGTTGCGGGACGTTCGTTTGCCCAAGCTGGGTAATGGCCGCGGTCGCCTCTTCTGTCTTCGTTTCGGCTTTTTCCTCCGTCTCTGCTTGGAAGTAACGCTCCTTCTCCATCCATTTCTTCTCCTTTCTGTTGATCATACGTTTAGTATGGTCGAAAGGAAAAAGAAAAATGCCGGCAACGGCTGACCGTTTCCAGCATTTCCCCCGTGGACTTTGAGCATGATTGCATTATACTTCCATAATAATGGGCAAAATCATCGGTTTTCGCTTCGTTTTCTCAAATAAAAACTGGCTTAACGCTTCGCGAATGTTCGCCTTTAACGATGACCATTCGAGCATGTACGACTCGAGGCAGCGCTCGATGATCGCCGCCACCATTTGTTCCGCTTCCTCAAGCAGTGTTTCGGCTTCACGCATGTAGACGAACCCGCGCGAAATGATTTCCGGCCCGGCGGCAATCGTTTTCGCTTCCTTGTTCAGCGTGACAACCGCGATCAAAATGCCATCCTGCGATAACAAACGTCTGTCGCGCAACACGATATTGCCGACATCGCCGATGCCAAGGCCGTCGATTAAAATGTTGCCGTATGGCACTTTGCCGCCAGGGCGGGCAGTGCCGTTGCGGAATTCGATCACTTCGCCTTTATCGAGCAAAAATGTCCGCTCTTCCGAGATGCCGACCGCCTTCGCCAGGCGGGCGTGCGCTTTTTGCATCCGATACTCCCCGTGCACCGGAATGAAATATTTCGGCTTCATGAAATTGAGCATTAACTTTAATTCTTCCTGGCAACCGTGCCCGGACACGTGCACTTGCCGATCGCGGTAAATGACGTTCGCCCCGGCGCGGTACAGGGCGTCGATCGTTTTCGCGAATCCCAGTTCATAGCCTGGCATGACGGAAGCCGCAACGATGACGGTGTCTCCTTCTTTAATATTGACCTGTTTATTGGCCTGCCGCGCCATGCGCCAAAGCGCGCTCATCGGCTCGCCATGCCCGCCGGTCGTCAAAACGACGAGCTCACGATCGCTGTAACGGTCCAGGTCATAGGCAGAAATTGTCACCTTGTCCGGAAGATGCAAATAGCCAAGGCGAACCGCAATATCCATGATTTTATGCAACGTTTTGCCGATTACCGCCACTTTGCGTCCGGATTGGTGGGCAGCGTAAAGCACTTGCTGGATGCGCGTAATGTTTGAAGCGTAGCAAGCGACAAACACGCGCCCTTTCGCATGGCCGATCACATCGGTGATCTCATGGGCGACGGCTGTATCGGAACCACTATATCCAGGGCGTTCAGCGTTCGTGCTGTCCGACAGCAGGCAGAGCACCCCTTGTTCGCCGATTTGCGCCATTTTCCCCAAGTCAGCGCGGTTGTTGCCGTACGGTGTTTGGTCAAACTTAAAATCGCTCGTGTATACAATCGCCCCTTGT
Source organism: Geobacillus sp. BK01 (assembly GCF_052220245.1). NCBI lineage: Bacteria > Bacillati > Bacillota > Bacilli > Caryophanales > Anoxybacillaceae > Geobacillus > Geobacillus sp. BK01. The sequence continues at coordinate 115,075 of NZ_JBQPTH010000005.1, read as the reverse complement.
GATGTATGCAGGCTGATGCCGATGGAATCGGGGATGCTGTGAATCGTGCGGAAAAACGTCACTTTGGCCTTATCAAACGACAATTCAGCGTCAGGATGAATCTCGTTCAGATTGGCGTTCGTGATGCCTTGTTCTTTTAAAATGGCTTCCACCAAACCGAGCGTCAGCTTCGTGCCGTACACTGGCGCAGACAGCTGCTTAAGCACATAGGCGATCGCCCCCATATGTTCCTCATGCCCGTGGGTGAGAAAGATCGCCTGAATGCGGTGCTGCCGTTCAATTAAATAAGCGATGTCCGGAATCACCTTGTCGATGCCAAGCATTTCATCTTCCGGATACATGACCCCGGCATCAAGGACAAAAATGTCCTCGTCCAATTCGACGACATACATGTTTTTACCGATTTCCCCGACTCCCCCGAGGGCGAAAATACGGATTTTTTCTACCGGCTTTATTTTGGATTTCAAGGCTGCGTCCTCCTAATTGTGATGCTAACCCGCTCAAAGTCACTTGCTTTTATTATAACGAATCGGCGCTGAAAAACACAAGATGGATCATCAGCCAGTCAATGGATTTCCCCGTTTGGACAAAAAAGCCCCAACGCCCGAATCGGCGTTGGGGTCAGGCAGCTGAACGCATGTGGTCATCAGCTATCAAGCAGACGGCTGAGCTCGCTCCGCTCTTGCTCGGTGAGCGGAACGAGGGGAAGACGCACCGGACCAATGTCTAGCCCGCGCATTTGCAAAGCGGTTTTCACCGGCACCGGGCTCGGCGCGGCGAACAATCCTTTCATGAGCGGCAGCCATTTCCGATGCAGCGCGGCGGCGGCTTGATGGTCGCCGGCTTGGAACGCACGGATCATTTGCTGCATTTCATTGCCGATGATGTGCGAAGCAACCGAAACGACGCCGGCGCCGCCGATCGCCAATACCGGGAGCGTCAAGCTGTCATCACCGCTATACAGCAGGAAATCGTCCGGAGTTCGCTCAATGATTTCCGCCATCGCTTCCAAGTTTCCACCCGCTTCCTTGACGGCAACGATGTTTGGAATCGCTGCAAGCCGGATGACGGTTTCAGGGGCGAGATTCACCGATGTGCGCCCCGGCACATTATACAGCATGACCGGAAGCGATGTGCTTTCGGCAATCGCTTTAAAATGCTGGTACAGCCCTTCCTGGTTGGGCTTGTTGTAATACGGGGCGACGAGCATGATGGCGTCGACGCCCGCCTCCTCCGCCCGCTTCGTCAGTTCAATCGACGCGCGCGTATCGTTCGTCCCCGTCCCGGCAATGACCGGCACACGGCCGTTGACGGCAGAAACGACGTGACGGAACAACGCAACTTTTTCCTCTGCCGTCAAGGTCGGCGATTCACCAGTCGTGCCGGCGACAACGAGCGCGTCGGTGCCGTTGTCGAGCAAATAGTTGACGAGCTCCGTCGTTTTCGCTAAATTCAAGTTTCCTTTCTGGTCAAATGGCGTAACCATCGCCGTTACGATGTTTCCGAACTGAACCACTGTTTTCACTCCTCGTTCCAAATCGCTTCATATCCGCCCGCCTCCGCTTCAGACAGACAAAAGGCGTCATGCAGGGCGTTGACCGCTTTTTCCATGTCACTCTCCCTCACTAGCACCCAAATCGTCGTATGGCTGTCGGCCGACTGCAAAATTCGAATGCCTTGCTCGGATAAAGCGGTGACGATTTTCGCCGTCACCCCCGGCACGCCGGCAATGCCGGCACCAACGACCGATACTTTGGCGCAATGAGGTGTCACGGCCGGCTCGTAACCGACACGGCGCAAAGCGGCAATCGCTTTTTCCGTCATATCGCCGCTCACCGTGTAAACGACGCCGTATGGCGAAATGTTAATAAAGTCGACGCTGATCCCTTCGTGAGCCATCGTCTGGAACACATCGGACTGCAGTTCATAATGTCCCTCTTTCGCCAGCACTTTGATTTGCGTGACGTTGGCGACGTACGTAATGCCAGTGACAAGCCGCTCTTTCACATCGCTTCCTTTTTGGCCGCGGACCGATGAAGTGACGAGCGTCCCAGGAGCATCGGAATACGTCGAGCGGACACGCAGCGGCACTTTCGCCTGCATGGCGATTTCCACCGCACGCGGGTGAATCACTTTCGCCCCTTGATATGCCATGTTGCAAATTTCCGTATACGTCACGACTTCAAGCGGCCGGGCGCTTTCGACAATGCGCGGATCGGCGGTCATGACACCGTCGACATCGGTAAAAATGTCGACCCGCTCGGCGTTTAAAGCGGCGCCAAGCGCTGCCGCCGATGTGTCGCTTCCGCCGCGCCCAAGCGTCGTGATGTCGCCATTTTCCGCCATGCCTTGAAAGCCGGCGACGACGACGACATCGTACTGCTCAAGTGCCTCAAGAAGGCGGTCGCAGCGCATTTCAAGAATTTTCGCGTTCGTATGATCGCCGTTCGTGCGAAATCCGGCTTGTGCGCCGGTGAACGCCGCCGCCTTAATGCCGTGCTCGTTGAGCAAATTGCTAAATACGACGCTCGAAATGATTTCCCCGCACGCCATTAACATATCTTGTTCGCGCTTCGTCACATGATGGCCGGCGCCACCGATCAAGCCAAGAAGCGTATCGGTTGCGTACGGATCGCCATGGCGACCCATGGCCGACACGACCACGACGACTTTGTAGCCGTCTCCAAGCGCCTTTTCAATATGGCGGCGCGCCATGTTCCGCCCGCGCTCATCGCGGACGGACGTGCCGCCGAACTTTTGGACGATGATTTTCATGCTAACACCTCGATGCTTATTCAAATCAGCCCGAGCTTCAATAAACTTTCCGCAATTTGCACCGAGTTTGAGGCTGCTCCTTTTAGCAAGTTGTCGGCAACGACCCACAGATGGAAGGCGCGGCGATTGTCCAAGTCGCGCCGGATGCGGCCGACAAAAACGTCATACTTTCCGACGCAATCCGCCGGCATCGGATACAACTGCTCGTTCGGATCATCTTGCAAGACGACGCCCGGCGCTTCGCGAAGCACCGCCTGTAGATCGGCAGCGGTAACGCCATCTTGTTCGATTTCGATGTACACCGACTCCGAGTGGCCGCTCGCCACCGGAATGCGTACGCACGTCGCGGCGACACTCAGCTCAGGCATATGCATAATTTTTTTCGTTTCATTAATCATTTTCATCTCTTCAAATGTAAAGCCATTGTCTTGAAACTTATCGATTTGCGGAATGGCGTTGAATGCCATTTGATAATGTTTCCGATCCGATTTCACCGGCAAAATGTTCGCCTCGACCGGCTTGTTTTCGAGTACGGCTTTCGTCTGCGCATACAGCTCTTCGATGGCTTGCGCCCCGGCCCCGGAAACAGCCTGGTACGTTGAAACGATGACGCGGGATAAGCCAAATGCCTTCCGAATCGGCTCAAGCGCTACAACCATTTGAATCGTCGAGCAGTTCGGATTGGCGATAATGCCGCTATGCCACGTCAAGTCGCTTTCATTCACTTCTGGAACGACAAGCGGCACATTTTCGTCCATCCGAAATGCGCTCGTATTGTCGATGACGACCGCCCCGCGCCGGACAGCTTCCGGCGCCAATGCTTTCGACACCGCGCCGCCGGCGCTGAATAAGGCGATGTCCACTCCGTCGAAACGCTCGGGCGCTGCCGCTTGCACCTCAATTTCTCCGCCGCGGAAACGCATTTTTTTGCCTGCCGAACGTTCCGATGATAACAACGTTAATTTTCCGACCGGAAAGTTCCGGTCTTCAAGCGTCCGCACCATTTGTTGACCGACTGCCCCCGTTGCTCCGACGACAGCGACATGATATTGTTTTTGAGCCATCAACCATTCTCCTTCCACATCGTCACTCTAAGAAGTGAATTCATAATTTTTATTTTATCACATTCCGCTGCGGACGAGAGAAAATTTTTCTGCGCGGCGCTGATTTTCCGCGATGGCTTTTAATCGTTATAACGAAATCGCTCGATCACAACCGGCTGCAGCTGTTTTCCTCCGAGGGCGGCGAGCACCGTATCGCGAAGGAGCGGCATGTGTGCCACCATCGAGTTTGGTTTCGCGTGCGGAGCGTCCTGCCCGAACGGAATAAAATAAATATTTTTCGCCGCCATAAGCCGCATCAAGTTGACACCGTTTAACCCGAGCGCATCGTTCGTCGAGATGCCGAGCACGACCGGACGGTGATTGCGCATTGTCGCCTTAGCGGCCATGAGCACCGGGGAATCGGTCATGGCGTTTGCCAGCTTGCTCATCGAATTGCCGGTGAGCGGAGCGATGACCATGCAATCGAGCGGAATTTTCGGCCCGAGCGGTTCGGCCTTAACAATCGTGTCAATCACCTCATTCCCGGTTAATTGCTCGAGTTTTTTCACCCATTCTTCCCCGTCGCCAAAGCGGGTGTTGGTCGTCTTCACTGTATACGTGACGATCGGCAGCACCTCTGCTCCTTCATTGACGAGTTTTTCAATTTCCGGCATCACCGCGTCATACGTGCAGTGCGACCCGGTGAGGCCAAAGCCGATCCGTTTCCCTTTTAAACTCGTTTCGCTCATGGCTTATTCTCCTCCCGTTTTTGTAAATCTTGATATAACAGCTGCGCAAGGACGTTGGCGATAATTTGCCCGGCCGTTTTTGGCGCTACCACGCCCGGCAGTCCGGGTGCCAGAATGGCTTTGACTCCGCGCTTTTCGGCATAGCGGAAGTCGGTGCCGCCCGGCTTTGACGCCAAATCGACGATCAGCGTATGGGCCGGCATTTTGGCAATGACGCTTGCGGTCACGATCAAATGAGGAACGGTGTTAATGCAAACATCAATATCGCGCACTTCTTTTTCCAAATCATTCAAATGAAACGGCACGAGCCCCATTTCTGTAATGCGCGCAAGATGCTCCGACCGGCGCGCTCCGACTTTCACTTTCGCCCCCAAGGCGGCAAACGTCCGGGCAACGGTCATGCCGACGCGCCCTAGCCCCAGAACCGCGACGTGTGAGCCGTGGATCGTAAAATCGGTATGCTGAATGACTATCATAATCGCTCCTTCGGCGGTCGGAATGGAGTTGTAAATGGCGACATCGTCGCGCTCAAACAGTTGAATATATTTGCGCCCGGTTTTTTTCATCAATTCGTCTAAATACGAGTTGCTGATGCCGGAGTAAATCGTGCACCGTTTCGCCGTCTTTTTCACCAGCTCTTCCGTAAACGGGATCGGCTCATGGGAAAAGACGCTGTTGACCTTTCCGTCCAACGTCGTACCGTGAACCGGCAAAATGATCGCATCCAAGTCAGCCAAATCGACCTCCTCAATCGGCAGCTTCACCGCCCCAGTAAAATGATGGGCAAGCTGGTCAAAACCGACGAGCGACAACTTTGCATCGAGCTCGACGAGTTTACGAATGACTTCAAGCTGCCGTGCATCACCGCCGATGATGGCAACATGCATTCCTGTCAGCATCATGTTGTATGCTCACCTTCTTTATTGGCAAACTGCTCCGTTTCTTTTCCCATCTTATGTCGGGGGGAAAATATAGGTGAATATCCTTGGCGGGAAAAATGGGTCATATCTTCCGTTCGCGGACGGCGGCAGTCATTTTTTTCGGTTTTGTTCCTTAGAATAGAAATAAAGACACGAAGAGGAGGAAACAAGTGTGAGGCTGAGCGAGTTAAGCGGCAAAGAAATCGTCGATGTGAGGCGGGCGGAGCGGCTCGGGGTGCTCGGGCAAACCGATTTGGAAATCAACGAACAAACCGGGCAAGTCGAGGCGTTGCTCATCCCGACCGGAAAATGGTTCGGGTTTCGCAAAGACGGACAAGAAATTCGCGTGCCGTGGAAATATATCCGTAAAATCGGTGCCGATATGGTGATGATCGACGTTCCGGAACAAGAGTGACGGACGCGCCAAACGAAAAAAAGCTAACAACCTTTGATGAGGTCGTTAGCTTTTTTATGCCCGGCAGATGACTACGAACGAAGCCGGCGCGGCAATTCACCATCCGGACTGATTAAGGCGAGCGCATAATCTTCATGAAAAACTGTGCGCGCCAACTCATTCACTTTTTCAACCGTAACGCTTTCGATCTCTTCGATAATTTCATCAAGCGACCGATGGCGGCCAAGAAGGAGCTCGTTTTTGCCGTTGCGGCTCATGCGGCTGTTTGTGCTCTCAAGACCGAGCATCAAACTTCCTTTCATTTGCTCTTTGCTGTTATGCAGCTCTTTCTCCGTAATGCCGTCTTCTTTCAACTGGCGCAGCGTCCGTTGGATCGTTTCAAACAAAACGTCGAGTTGGCCGCTTCCCGTTCCGGCGTAAATGGCGAGCAAGCCGCTGTCTCGGTAGGCGGAATGGTACGAGAAGACCGAATACGCCAACCCGCGCTGTTCACGCACCTCCTGGAACAGCCGGCTGCTCATGCTGCCGCCTAAAATATTATTTAAAATAAGGAGCGGATACGCGTCCGGATGGCCGATCGGCAGCCCGTTAAATCCGATGCATACGTGCGCTTGCTCGGTGTCTTTTTTGCGCGCAAGCTTTTGCGGTACGAACGACGGCGTGCTGGAGGAGGCGGGCTTATTGGCGGCTGTGAACGAACCGAAATAGCGTTCAATCTCCTGAATAAACCGCTCATCGACATTGCCGGCAACCGAAACAACGACGCGATCCGGCGTATAATAGTCGGCCATATATTGGCGCAGCGTGTCTCCCGTAAACGTGCGCAACGTCTCCTCCGTGCCTAAAATCGGGTAGCCGAGCGGATGGCTCGCGTAGCACGCCTTGCCGAGCAGGTCATGGACGATGTCATCCGGCGTATCTTCGTACATTTTGATTTCCTCGAGCACGACATTGCGCTCTTTTTGCAGCTCATCCTCCACGAACGTTGAGTGGAAAAACATATCCGCGAGCATTTCCAGCGCCAGCGGTGCATGTTCATCCAGCACTTTAGCGTAATAGCACGTATACTCCTTGGATGTAAAGGCGTTCACTTGCCCGCCGATGCTGTCGAACGCTTCCGCAATGTCCCGGGCCGTGCGTGTCGCCGTCCCTTTAAAAAACATGTGCTCCAAAAAATGGGAAATGCCGTTGTTTTGTTCCGTCTCGTTGCGCGAACCTGTGCCGATCCATACGCCGATAGCCACCGACCTTACAGTCGGAATTTGCTCTAGCACGATTCGCACGCCGTTTTTGCACGTATATTTGTTAATCAACTCCATGTTCCTCCTGTTTTTTTGCCAATCTTTTCTCGTCGAATAAGGCCGTCAAACTGCCGATGGCGTAGCCCTGGCGCTTAATCGAAACGATCATCTCATCAAGCGCGGACGTTGTCGGCATCGTCGGATGCATCAAAATCATGGCGCCGGGATGGATTTTGGACGTTACCCGTTTCACTATAACAGATGGCGACGGTTTTTGCCAATCAATTGTATCGACACTCCATAGAATCGTCTTCATGCCAAGCCCGGCGGCAATTTCAACCACCTCATCGCGATAGCTGCCGCTCGGCGGGGCAAACCATTTGCATTTGACCGAAGTCGCCGCTTCAATGACTTCATTCGTCTTTTCCAGTTCGCGGCGGACCGCTTCGCCGCTGAGCATTTTCATGTCCGGATGGCTGTAGGAATGGTTGCCGATTTCATGGCCGGCATCTGCTATCATTTTTGCCATCTCCGGGTGGTTTTTTACCCATCGCCCTTCCAAAAAGAACGTCGCCTTGACATTGTGCCTTTTCAACGTCTCAAGCATATCAGGGATATATTCTTCTCCCCAGGCTACATTGATTAAAAACGAGACCATCGGCTTGTCGGGATGGCCGCGGTAAATCGGCGCCGGCGGCAAGTCGTCCAAATGGATGCGCGGCGGCACCTGGCGGAACACGAGTTTTCGCTCATCGAACGTCCCCGTTTCTTTCATATTTTTATAAGAAGCGTCAATATCGACAGCGAGCCCATTGTAACCGGGCGTGGCCTTCCATACTTTATCGATAACCGCATCTTGGGCGGGAATTTCGTATTGCTTTGCTTGCTTGGCGATCGTTTCATACAACTTGTCACGTTCCTTCACAGACGCCATTTCTGCGGGACGCCAGCTTTCGATGTAGTCACCGACCGGCGGCCACTGAACGGCCACCCAGGCGATGAGGAACATGATCGCTAACGCCATGTAACGAGCATAACCATTGTTCACCCCTGTCCCCTCCTTTTTACTACTACAAATATGTGGCAAAGGGACAGGTTAGAACATAACAAAAGAGCCTTAAGAAACAAATTCCTAAGGCTTCATGCGTTGGCGCTCCGGCCGTCTTCCCCGTTTTTCCCGCGTCTCTTTCGGCGGCTCCCCGGCGCCGCGCTGCTCGCGCAACACCGCTTTGCGCGACAAATTGACGCGCCCTTGCTTATCGATTTCCGTTACTTTCACTAAAATTTCATCGCCGATCGAGACAACGTCCTCGACTTTGCCGACCCGCTCCTCAGCGAGCTCGGAAATGTGGACGAGCCCGTCTTTGCCGTTAAACAGCTCGACGAACGCGCCGAACTTTTCTATCCGTTTCACTTTGCCCAAATACACTTGTCCGACTTCGACTTCGCGGACGATGTCTTCGATGATTTGTTTCGCTTTCTGGTTGGCTGCCTCATCGACAGACGAGATGAAAATCGTGCCGTCCTGCTCGATGTCGATTTTCACGCCGGTTTCATCGATGATTTTGTTGATTTGTTTGCCGCTCGGCCCGATGACTTCGCGGATCTTATCCGGATTGATGTGCATGATCAAAATTTTCGGCGCATATTTGGACAGCTCTTTGCGCGGTTCGCTGAGCGTCTGCATCATATGGTCCAAAATTTCCAACCGCCCTTTGCGCGCCTGCTGCAGCGCCTCTTCCAAAATGTCGCGCGTCAGCCCTTTAATTTTAATGTCCATTTGCAGCGCTGTGACGCCTTTTCTTGTACCGGCGACTTTAAAGTCCATATCGCCAAGATGGTCTTCAATGCCTTGAATGTCGGTCAAAATCGTATAATGATCTTCGTTTTTCACCAGCCCCATGGCAATCCCGGCAACCGGCGCTTTAATCGGCACCCCGGCGTCCATCATCGCCAATGTGCTCGCACAAATGCTCGCTTGCGACGTCGAGCCGTTTGACTCAAGCACTTCCGAAACGAGGCGAATCGTGTACGGAAACTCGCGCTCTGACGGCACGACCGGCTCCAACGCCCGCTCCCCGAGCGCTCCGTGCCCGATTTCGCGCCGTCCCGGTCCGCGCATCGGCCCCGTTTCGCCGACGGAAAACGGCGGGAAATTATAATGGTGCATAAACCGTTTCGATTCTTCCAAATCAAGCCCGTCCAAAATTTGTACATCCCCAAGCGCCCCGAGCGTACAAACACTCAGCACTTGCGTTTGCCCGCGCGTAAACAAACCGGAGCCGTGCGTGCGCGGCAAGACGCCGACCGTTGAGGACAACGGGCGGATTTCATCTACTTTGCGTCCGTCCGGACGTATTTTCTCAACCGTGATTAAGCGGCGGACTTCTTCTTTGACGAGCTTATGCAAAATTTCTTGCACTTGCTTCAGCTTCTCTTCATCCGCTTCTTCCGCTTCATATTTGGCGATGACACCGGCTTTCACGTCTTCAATGGCGGCATCGCGCGCCAGTTTCTCCGGCACTTGCACCGCTCGCTTAATATCCGCTTCCGCGAGCTGGCGGATTTCCGCCTCCAATTCAGGATCCGGCTCATACAGGACGATTTCCATCTTTTCTTTGCCGACTTGGGCGGCGATTTCCTCCTGAAAAGCGATGAGCCGTTTCACTTCTTCATGGCCGAACATGATCGCTTCCAACATCACTTCTTCCGGCACTTCATCCGCGCCGGCCTCAACCATGTTGATCGCGTCTTTCGTGCCGGCAACGACGAGATGCATATCGCTTTTTTCCATTTGTTCGACCGTCGGGTTGATGACAAACTGGCCGTCGACACGACCGACGATGACACCGGCGATCGGCCCTTCAAACGGGATGTTGGAAATAGTTAGCGCCACCGACGAACCAATCAACGCTGCCACTTCCGGAGAGCAGTCTTGGTCGACGCTCATGACCATCGATACGACTTGCACTTCATTGCGGAACCCTTCGGCAAACAGCGGGCGGATCGGGCGATCGATGAGCCGGCTCGCCAAAATCGCTTTCTCGCTCGGACGGCCTTCGCGCTTAATAAATCCGCCCGGAATTTTCCCCACGGCGTACAACCGTTCTTCGTAGTTGACGGTGAGCGGGAAAAAGTCGACGTTTTTCGCTTCCCGCGATGCGGTAGCGGTGCTCAGCACAACGGTATCACCGTAGCGGACGAGCGCCGCGCCGTTCGCCTGTTTCGCCAGTTCGCCGGTTTCAATGACGAGCGGACGTCCGGCTACATCGATGGAAAACACGCGTTTCTCTTGTTCCATACAGACGAGTACTCCTCTCTATGTACAAAAATATGGATGCCGCTGATGATTAGTATAGACGAATTGGCGCCATTGTATCATTTGCGGCGCAAACTGCGCCTATAAACTAGCAAAAAAGCGGGAATGCTCCCGCTTTTTTATCGACGTAATCCAAGTTTCTGAATCAATTCACGGTAGCGCGCCACGTCTTTATTGCGCAGGTAGGCCAGTAAGTTGCGGCGTTTCCCGACCATTTTCAGCAGGCCGCGCCGTGAATGATGGTCTTTTTTATGGACGCGCAAATGCTCGTTCAAGTTGTTGATTTGCTCCGTCAAAATCGCAATTTGCACTTCCGGAGAACCGGTGTCGTTCTCATGGACTTTAAATTGCTCGATAATTTCGCGTTTGCGCTCTTGCGTTAATGCCATCTTTGTTCACCTCCCTAACTTTACATCCCCAGTTGCCGAGCGGGCGTCGGTGACTCGCCTGGCCAAGCAACGGTTCGCATACATTGATTAGAATACCTCTTTTTCCGGCAAAATGCAAGTCTTTTCGCCTAAGCGGCGGAAATACTGCTCGGCTTCTTCTTTGTCGCGAGCAATTTGTGCCGTCAGCTCGGCGACGCTGGCAAACTTCTGCTCGCCCCGCAGACGGCGGTGCCACTCAATAACTACCGTTTCCCCGTAAATGTCGCGCGCAAACCCGAAAAGATGCACTTCGATGCCCGGCAGCCCTTCACGCGTCTCACGGAACGTCGGTTTGTAACCGATGTTGGCCACCCCTTCATATGCTTGCCCACCAATCGTGGCCTTGACGGCATAAACGCCGATTGCCGGCAATAAATAATCACCGTTTAAAGCAATGTTCGCCGTCGGAAACCCGATCGTCCGCCCGCGCCGTTCTCCGGCGACGACCGTCCCTTCAATGTCATAAAAACGGCCGAGCAGGCGGGGAAGCTGATCAACAGCCCCCTCTTCGAGCAGTTTCCGCACTCTTGTTGAGCTGACTTTCTCTCCGTCGACGGTCAGCTTCGGGATGACCGTTTGTCCGAAGCGGCCGCGCGCATGAAGCGGCATCGTCTCCATCGTTCCTTTTCCAAACCGCCCGTAGGTGAAATCAAAGCCGGCGACGATATGTTTCACATGAAATCCGTCCAAATATTGGTCGACAAACTGTTCCGGCAGCAGCCCGGCAAACGCGGGCGTAAATTCGACGATATATAGCCGGTTCACTCCAAGCGCCGCAATCAGCTGCTCTTTTTTACCAAGCGGGGTGATCAAACGAAGTTCCGGCTGTTTGCCAAGCACAACAGACGGATGAGGATGAAACGTCATCACCGCGCTTTCGTATCCGCGCTCGTTCGCAATCTCGACCGCCGTCCGGATCACTTTTTGATGGCCGAGATGAATGCCGTCAAAATAGCCGAGCGCCATCACCGTCGGGGGAAGCGCTTGACGCTCGAAGTGGTGCGGATGCGAAATAAATACTGTTTCCATGTCCATGATCCACCTTCTTCATTTCCGCATTTCGCCCGGCGTCACCGAAACACTTTCAGCGGCTTCATCACACCGGGGCGCGCCGGATGCTTCACGTACAGGGCCAGCGCCCCCCGCTCGGGCGTCACGAGCACAAACGGCCCGTCAAGCTCCTGCAAAAAGGCGGGGAGACGGAGCAGCGCCCCGTTTTTTACTTTCTCTGCTACTTTATCACTGATTTCGTATTTCGGCAATTGAAAAAGCGCTCGCTCGATCGGAATGAGCAAGGCAGCAGCCGTTCCATCAGCTGCCCGGCGCTCGACCTCTTCAAGCGTTACGCAGTCGGCGAGCACAAACGGTCCAGACGCCGTGCGGATAAGGTCGGACATATGAGCCGGGTAGCCGAGCCGCTCGCCGATGGTGACGGCAAGCGTGCGGACGTACGTGCCTTTGCTGCACGTGACGCGGAAGCGAAATGACACCGTCTCCCCGGCAAATTGCTCGCGGTCATCGAGCAGCTCGAGCTCGTAAATGGTCACGCGCCGCGTCGGGCGTTCGACTTCGATGCCAGCGCGCGCATACTCATACAGTTTTTTGCCGTTTACTTTCACCGCCGAATACATCGGCGGCGTTTGTTCGATTTCCCCGGTTAAGCCGCGAAATGCTGCTTCGATCTCCGTGCGCGCAATCGTCCGGTCAACCGGCCGGACGGCGATCATATCACCATCGGCGTCCTCGGTCGTCGTCGCCGCACCGAGCGTCACTTCCCCTTCATACGTTTTCGTCGCTCCGGTAAGAAATTCAGCGATGCGTGTCGCTTTGCCGAGACAAATCGGCAACACGCCGGACACGTTCGGATCGAGTGTACCGGTATGACCGACTTTTTTTACGCCCAAAAGGCGGCGCACTCTCGCCACACAATCGTGCGACGTCATCCCTTTCGGTTTATTAAGCAGCAATACCCCGTCCATCGGCGCACCCTTTCCGTATCATACTCGTGAATGGAAATGGATAGACGATTCGTCTATCCATTTTTCGGTTCATCGTTCGTTTCTTCCGATCCACGGCCATCCTCATCGGAAATTTTCCGGATCAGCTGTTCGATGCGACTCCCATATTCGATTGTTTCGTCGATTTCGAACAAAATTTCCGGCGTTTTGCGCAGACGGATGCGCTGACCGATCTCGGAACGGATAAACCCTTTCGCTTTCTCGAGCGCCTTCAAGGTGTTTTCCCGCTGCTCATCGTCACCAAAGACACTAATATACACTTTTGCCTGTTGCAAGTCGCCGGTGACGCGCACATCGGTGACGGTGACAAAGCCGATGCGCGGATCTTTCAGTTTGCGGCCGATAATGTCGCTTAACTCTTTTTTCATTTGCTCGCCAACGCGAGTTGCCCGTATGTTCATCACCCATCACCTCGATTACAACCACTCAAATGATGTAGCCGCCCGCTCCAGTTCCGGGAACGAGTCGATCAAAGCGAGCGCCCGCCCGAGTTCGCGCTCGGCCGCGAGCCGGCTTGACGCAATGGCGACAAGCCCGATTTTCGCCCGCTGCCATGCGTCCTGATGATCGATTTCGGCCACAGAGACGTTGTATTTTTGCCGGATTCTTGTCAGCACCCGCTGCAGGACAGCCCGTTTGTCCTTTAGCGATCGGGCGTTATAAATGATGCATTCGCATGAGGCGAAGCCAATCATGCGCGGGCCACTTCCTGCATGACGTACGCCTCGATGACATCCCCTTCTTTAATATCGTTAAAGTTTTTGATCGTCACGCCGCACTCATACCCTTGTGCCACTTCACGCACATCGTCTTTGAAGCGTTTGAGGGAGTCGATTTCGCCTTCGTACACAACGATACCTTGACGAATAAGGCGCACTTTGCTGTCGCGGGTGATTTTGCCGTCGGTGACGTAACAGCCGGCGATCGTGCCGACTTTCGACACTTTGAACGTTTGCCGCACTTCCGCCTGTCCGATCACTTTCTCCTCGTATTCCGGATCGAGCATCCCTTTCATCGCCGCTTCAATTTCTTCGATGACATTGTAAATGATGCGGTGGAGGCGGATGTCGACGTTTTCCGATTCGGCGGCGCGCTTCGCATTGGCGTCCGGACGGACGTTAAAACCGATGACGATGGCGTTCGATGCCGTCGCTAAGGAAATATCCGACTCGGTAATCGCGCCGACCGCGGCATGAATAATTTTCACCCGCACACCTTCGATATCGATTTTTTGCAAGGCGGCGACAAGCGCTTCAACCGATCCTTGAACATCGGCTTTGACGATTAAGTTCAGCTCTTTCATTTCGCCTTGCTTAATTTGTTCAAACAAATCATCTAAGCTGACGCGCGTTTTCACGCTCCGCTGCTCCTGCAGCTGCCGCTGCGCCCGCGCTTCCCCGATTTGCCGCGCTTTCTTCTCATCCTCAAACACCATGAAACGGTCGCCGGCTTGCGGCACATCGTGCAGCCCGGTAATTTCGACCGGCGTCGACGGGCCCGCTTCTTTGACGCGCCGACCGCTGTCATTGACCATCGCCCGCACGCGCCCGTATGTCGTGCCGACGACAATCGGATCGCCGATTTTCAGCGTGCCGGCTTGGACGAGCAGCGTCGCTACCGGACCGCGTCCTTTATCGAGCTTCGCTTCGACCACCGTGCCAAGCGCGCGCCGGTTCGGGTTCGCTTTTAGTTCTTCCATTTCACTCACAAGCAAAACCATTTCCAACAGATGGTCAATGCCGTCTTTCGTTTTCGCCGACAGCTTGCAGAAAATCGTATCGCCGCCCCATTCTTCCGGAACGAGGTTGTACTCCATCAACTCCTGCATAACGCGGTCCGGGTTCGCTTCCGGTTTATCCATTTTGTTAATGGCGACGATGATCGGCACGTTCGCCGCCTTGGCATGGTTGATCGCCTCGACCGTCTGCGGCATGACCCCGTCATCGGCCGCGACGACAAGGATGACGATATCGGTCACTTGCGCGCCGCGCGCCCGCATGGTAGTGAACGCTTCATGGCCCGGCGTATCGAGGAACGTAATTTTTTTGTCATTGACGGTGACTTGGTAAGCGCCGATGTGCTGCGTAATGCCGCCCGCTTCTTGCTCGGTCACTTTCGAATGGCGGATCGCATCAAGAAGCGTCGTTTTCCCATGGTCGACGTGCCCCATGATCGTGACAACCGGCGGCCGTTCAACCAGGTCTTCCGGGGCGTCGGCAATTTCAATCGCTTCAAAGTTCGTTTCGTCAATGGTCACCTTTTCTTCCACTTCAACGCCGTAGTCGGAGCAGATGAGCTCAATCGCATCTTTGTCCAAGTCTTGGTTGATCGTCGCCATCACGCCGAGCATAAACAGCTTTTTAATAATTTCCGACGGCTCGCGGCCCAATTTTTTCGCCAGCTCGGCCACGGTGAGCGAACCTTCGAACGTAATTTTCTTCGGCAGCTCTTTTTCTTTTTTCGCCGGCTGCGGCGCCTGCTTTGCGGCCGGGGCCGCTTGTTTTTTCCCTTTCGCCGGCCCTTTTCCTTTCTTCTTCGCCGCTTGGAACGCTTTCTTTTCTTGCTGCTGCGCTTCCGTTCGTTTTGTTTCTTTCCCTTTCGCCGCCCCTTTTTTCTTTGCCGGCTTGGCCGCTTCTTTTGCATCGTCAAAAATTTCCTCATCCGAGAAATCGGCCGCCTTCGCCGGCGTCGGCCGCTTCGGCTTGTCGGTTTTCTTTTCTGCTTTCTTTTCATGTTTCGTTTCGGTTTTCTTTTCGGCCTTTGGGCGGTATTGATGGTCAAGCTTTTCGACGACATCGGCCTCGAGCATGGCCATATGATTGTTTACTTCAATGTTCATTTCTTTCAATTTATGAATAACGTCCTTGCTTGGCACGTTCTGTTTTTTCGCATATTCGTACACACGCATTTTCGACATACAGTCACCCCCATAAAGATCGGTCGAGCATCGTTTGCAATTGGCGCGCGAACCCTTCGTCGGTGACGGCGACGACAACGCGGGCGTCTTTGCCGATCGCGCCGCCCAGCATATACCGGTCCGGCACTTTGCAAAGCGGGACGCCATAAAACGCACATTTATCGGTCACTTTTTTTTCCGTATTGGCCGACGCGTCTTCCGAAAGCAAGACAAGCCGCGCCTTGCCCCGTTGCACTTCCTTGACGACAAGCCCCTCTCCGGAAACGACTTTTCCGGCCCGCTGCGCCAACCCTAACAGCGATGCCCAGCGGTTATGTTTCATTGTCCTGCCTGTTTCTCCTTTTCCGCCAAAGCAAGCAGCTCGTCATAGAGCGAGTCGGCGATGTCGGCTTTTAAATGGCGGGCCAAAATGTTTTTCTTTTTCGCCTGCAAAATGCAATCCGGGTCAAGGGTAATATACGCGCCCCGCCCCGCTTTTTTGCCGGTCGGGTCGATCGACACCTCTCCTTCTTTGGAGCGGACGATGCGCACCATTTCCCGTTTTGGCTTCATTTCTCCAGTGACGACGCATTTGCGCAACGGAATTTTCTTTTGCGCTGCCATTTTCATTCCCCCTCACTCGATTTCCGCCGGTGCATCGAATGATTGGACGTTCTCATCACTATTTTCATTATCGGCCGCCGCGCCGTTGAAATCAAGCGAAGTGGATGGCGCATACGGATCAATGCCCATTTCCCGCGCCTCGGACTCGCTTTTAATATCGATTTTCCAGCCGGTCAATTTTGCCGCCAGCCGGGCGTTTTGCCCGCGTTTGCCGATGGCGAGCGACAGCTGGTAGTCCGGAACGATGACGGTCGTCGCCCTTTGCTCTTCGTTGACGATGACGCGCAGCACTTTCGCCGGGCTTAACGCATTGGCGACAAACTCCACCGGGTCGGCCGACCAACGGACGATATCGATTTTTTCCCCGTTCAGCTCGTCGACGATCGCCTGGACGCGCTGCCCTTTTGGCCCGACGCAGGCGCCAACCGGATCGACTTCCGGATTGTCGGAATGGACGGAAATTTTGGAACGATCGCCGGCTTCACGGGCGATCGATTTGATTTCGACTGTGCCGTCGTAAATTTCCGGCACTTCGAGCTCAAACAGCCGCTTCAGCAAGCCCGGATGGGTGCGGGAGACGAAAATTTGCGGCCCTTTCGTCGTCTTTTCCACTTTCGTAATGTACACTTTCAGCCGATCATGCGGTTTGTACGTTTCGTTCGGCATCTGTTCGTTCGCGGGCAAGAGCGCCTCCGCCTTGCCGAGGCTGACATAGACAAAACGCGGATCAATGCGCTGAACGATGCCGGTCATAATATCGTCTTCGCGGTCGACAAATTCCGAATAAATAATGCTCCGCTCCGCTTCGCGCACGCGCTGAGTCACGACTTGTTTCGCCGTCTGGGCAGCGATGCGCCCGAAATCGCGCGGCGTCACTTCCAGTTCGACGACATCACCGATTTGGTAGTTCGGATTGAGCCGCTGCGCCTCCTCAAGCGAAATTTCGAGACGCGGATCGGTCACCTCTTCGACGACGTCCTTGCGGGCCAACACCCGGATCGTTCCCGTGTCCATATTTAAATCAACGCGCACGTTTTGTGCCTGGCCGAAATTGCGCTTGTACGCGGAAACGAGCGCCGCTTCAATGGCTTCCATAATAACCTCTTTGCTGATGCCTTTTTCCCGCATCAGATCGGCTAACGCCTCAAGCAACTGCGTGTTCATGAAACGAGAATCCCCCTTTTATCATTAAGAGAAAATGACGGCTAATCTAGCGCTCGCCACTTTTTCATACGGAATGGCGACCGTTTTTTGCCGCCCGCGGTCTTTGACCGACAGCGTCACGGTCGTCCCGTCAAAAGCGGTCAGTTCCCCTTCAAACTGCTTTTCTCCTGCAATCGGCTCGTATGTTTTGATATATACATTTTTCCCAATTGCTTTTACAAAATCTTTTTCATTTTTTAACGGCCGCTCCGCTCCCGGCGATGACACTTCCAAAAAATAGTTGTGAGGAATCGGGTCGACCTCGTCGAGCTTTTCGCTTAGTTTTTCACTGACCACGCCGCACTGTTCAATGTCCACGCCGGTGTCTGAATCAATAAAGACGCGTAAAAACCAGTTTTTCCCTTCTTTCACATACTCGATGTCCACCAGCTCGAGCCCCATTTCGTCCAAAATCGGCGCGACAAGCTGTTCAACCGTTTCTGTCACTTTTTTGCTCATCGTGTTCCTCCTTACTGAGCAAGGCTGCATGCTGCATAATGAGAAAATCCCCTGCACGGGGCGGGGAATGAACGAAAGACAGATGCCAATTCAAGACGAAAGAGTGGGTTTCCCCACTCTTTGCTTGCCATTATCTTTGCCAATTCCATTAAAACTATAACACATTGGGAAATATATTGCAACGAAAAACCGCCCGTCAGAACAAGGACAGCTGGTTATGGTCCGGCAGCGAGTCGAGGCAGCCGCGGCTTTCCAAATACTCAAGCAGCGTTTTCGATACTTTGCCGCGCTGCTGCAAATCTTCTTTTGACAAAAACTCCCCTTCTTCGCGGGCGCGCACAATGTTTTGCGCCACGTTCGTCCCGAGCCCCGGGATGGCGTTAAACGGCGGAATGAGCGAGTTGCCGTCAATGACAAATTCTGTCGCCTGCGAGCGATACAAGTCAATATTTTTAAAGGAAAAGCCGCGCTCGCACATTTCTAGCGCCACCTCGAGCACGGTGAGCAAGCTTTTTTCTTTCGCCGTCGCTTGGATGCCTTTGGCGTTGATCTCTTCGATTCGTTTGCGAATGGCAGCCGAGCCTTTCACCATAGCATCCAAATCAAAATCTTCCGCCCGCACCGTAAAGTACGAGGCGTAATACAAGAGCGGATGGTGCACTTTAAAGTAGGCGATGCGCACCGCCATTAACACGTAGGCAGTGGCATGCGCTTTCGGGAACATATATTTAATTTTTTTGCACGAATCAATATACCATTCCGGCACGTTATGGTTGCGCATTTCCGCTTCAAATTCCGGCGTCAATCCTTTCCCTTTGCGCACCGACTCCATAATTTTAAACGCCAGCGACGGCTCAAGCCCGCGGTAAATGAGATAGACCATAATGTCGTCGCGGCAGCCGATCACCTCAGAGAGCGTGCACGTGCCGCTTTGGATCAGCTCTTGCGCGTTGCCAAGCCATACGTCGGTGCCGTGCGACAAGCCGGAAATTTGCACGAGCTCGGAAAATGTTTTCGGCTTCGTTTCCTCGAGCATTTGCCGGACAAAGCGCGTGCCGAATTCCGGAATGCCGATCGTGCCGACGTTGCACATAATTTGTTCCGGCGTGACCCCAAGCGGCTCGGTGCTGCTGAAAATGCCCATCACGTCCGGGTCATCGGTCGGGATCGTTTTCGGGTCGATGCCGCTTAAATCTTGAAGCATGCGGATGACCGTCGGATCGTCGTGCCCGAGAATATCGAGCTTCAATAAGTTATCGTGGATCGAATGGAAGTCAAAATGGGTCGTCCGCCATTCCGATGACGTATCATCGGCCGGATATTGGATCGGCGTAAAGTCGTAAATTTCCATATAATCGGGAACGACGATAATGCCTCCCGGGTGCTGCCCAGTCGTCCGCTTCACTCCGGTGCAGCCGGCCGCAAGCCGGTCGATTTCCGCGCCGCGCAGCTGCAAGTTATGGTCGCTCGCATAGCCTTTCACAAACCCGTACGCCGTTTTGTCGGCGACCGTGCCGATCGTTCCGGCGCGGTACACGTTGTCTTCGCCGAACAGCACTTTCGTATAGTTGTGAGCGCGCGGCTGGTATTCGCCGGAGAAGTTTAAGTCAATATCCGGCACTTTATCGCCTTTAAAGCCGAGGAACGTCTCAAACGGGATGTCATGCCCGTCTTTTTTGTATTTCGTCCCGCATTGTGGGCAGTTTTGATCCGGCAAATCAAATCCTGAGCCGACCGAGCCGTCATTAAAAAACTCGGAATGTTTGCAGTTCGGGCAAACGTAATGCGGCGGCAGCGGATTCACCTCGGTAATTTCCGTCATCGTCGCGACAAACGATGAGCCGACCGAGCCGCGCGACCCGACAAGGTAGCCGTCATCGAGCGATTTTTTGACGAGCTTGTGCGAAATTAAGTAAATGACGGCAAAGCCGTGGCCGATAATGCTTTTCAGCTCTTTTTCAAGCCGCTCCTCAACGAGTTTCGGCAGCGGGTCGCCGTAAATGGCTTTCGCCCGCCGGTAGCTCATTTCGCGGATTTCCTCGTCCGCCCCTTCGATGCGCGGCGTGTACAGCTCGTCTTTGATCGGCTTCACCTCACCGATTAACGACGCGATTTTTTGCGTGTTATCAACGACGATTTCTTTCGCTTTTTCCGGCCCTAAAAACGAAAAACAGTCAAGCATTTCATTCGTCGTGCGGAAATACACATCCGGCAGCGCATGCCGGTTGAGCGGATTCGCCCCGCCTTGCGAATGGATTAAAATTTTTCGGTAAATTTTGTCTTCCGGATGCAAGTAATGCACGTTGCCGGTGGCGACGACCGGAATGTTCAATTTCTCGCCAAGGTCGACGATGCTGCGGATGATGTTTTTGATCATCTCTTCATCTTTGACGTAATCCATTTCAATGAGCGGCTTGTACACTTCGGGCGGATGCACCTCGAGAAAATCGTAAAAGCGGGCGATGTCTTCGACTTCCTCCGGCGCCTTTTGAATTAAGTTGTCAAACAGCTCGCCTTTGTCGCAGCCCGAGCCGACAAGCAGCCCTTCGCGATGCTTGACCAACACGGAGCGCGGGATGCGCGGCACGCGGTGAAAATAGTCGATATGTGACAGCGAGACAAGCTTGAACAAATTTTTCAGCCCGATGTCGTTTTGCGCCAACAGCGTCACATGGAACGGGCGCGCCAGGCGGTACGACGCATCACTATGCGTGCGGCTGTTCAGCTCATCATGGTGCAAAATGCCCCGATCCTCTGCTTCTTTCAACAGGCGCATAAGCAAATGCCCGGTCGCCTCAGCATCGTAAATGGCGCGGTGGTGCTGGGTCAATTCAATATCGAACTTTTTGCAAAGCGTGTTCAGCCGGTGGTTTTTCAAATCCGGGTACAAAAAGCGGGCGAGTTCAAGCGTGTCAATGACGGGATTGGCGAGCTTGGCGCGCCCCATGCGGGCGAGGCCTGCGTTTAAAAACCCGATGTCAAAGCTGGCGTTATGGGCCACAAGCGTCGCATCGCCGACCCAGTCGACAAAACGGGCGAGCACCTCGTCCGGCTGCGGAGCGTCTTTCACCATCTCGTCGGTGATCCCGGTCAATTCCATCGTCGTCACGGACAGCGGATGTCCCGGATTGGCAAACGACATAAACCGGTCAATGATCTCGCCGTCTTTGATTTTGACGGCCGCCAGTTCAATGATCGTGTTGTACACAGCCGACAGCCCGGTCGTTTCGACGTCAAAGACGACATACGTCTCGTCGGCAAGCCGGCGGTGTGTTTCGTTGTAGGCGATCGGCACCCCGTCGTCGACGATGTTCGCCTCAAGGCCGTAAATGACTTTGATGCCGTGTTTTTTCGCCGCGCTGTACGCTTCCGGGAACGATTGGACAACGGCATGGTCGGTGACGGCGATCGCCGGATGACCCCATTTTTTCGCTTGTTCAATGAGCTTGGCCGCCGAAGTGACGGCGTCCATTTGGCTCATCGGCGTATGCACATGAAGTTCGACGCGCTTCTCTCCTTCCGGCGCGGTGTCGCGCCGCTCGTTCGCCGCTACCTCATTCAAATCGTTGGCGATGATGACCAAATCGCGGACGAATGTATCGTTTTGCACGCTGCCGCGCACTTTCACCCACATGCCTTTTTTCACGCTGCCCATCAGCTCGGCATCTTCTTTGTCGCGCGAGAACATTTTCACTAAAATCGAGTTCGTATAATCGGTGATTTTCATCGTCAATAGCGTGCGGCCGCTTTTGAGCTCGCTCACTTCAGCGTCAAACACATACCCTTGCACGACAACGCGCCGCTCTTCTTCGGCGATCGTCTCAAGCGGACGCACCGGCTCCTCGCCGCGGATCGGGTAGCCGATGACGAGCGGGCCGGACGGAGAAGACGCTGCCGCCTTTTCTTCCTCTTTCGCCATGTCGGTCAACACCGCCAACGCCCGCTCTTCATCTTCTTGCTGTTTTTGCGCCAAAAACTGCTCCATTTCCTGCTCGGCCGGTCGGATGTCGACTTCGAGCTGAAGCGGCGGAAAGCCAAACGACGCGTAAATCGCAGCGATTTTTTTGGCGAACCGCCGCTTGACCGCTAACGCTTCCGCCTCGTGGCGGGCGGTGACAACGAGCTTGTTTCCTTTCACCGTCGGCGTCTGCCGGCTCAGCCAATCGATGAGCGGCGACACACCTTCTTGCAGCTGTTCGAGGCAAAGCGGCCAGTACGCCTGCACATCCGTTTCCGTCACGTGCGGCGTCTCCACCAAAATTGTATGACGGACGGCGGCGATATGGCGAAAGGCCGCTGCCAAGCGGTCCGTAAACGGTTTGTATACCTCAATCGGCAACACGCTGGCGAACTGAAAATAGAAATGCCAGCTTTTTTCTTCTTTATCAATCACGACTTTGCGAATGGACGCCTCATGAAAGTGCGGCATCCATTCATCCGACGTCATCTTCAGCTGTTCAAGCAAAACGAGAAACCGCTCTTTTTGTTCTTTCGTAGCCATGATTTCCCCTCTCAACGAAATCGTTTCTCTCCTCATCATACCATATAAACAGCAACAGCGCCGGCGAAAAAGACATGCATTCTTTTCGCCGACGCCGTTTCGTTTACCCTTGCAAGAGGCGGTGCACCGTATCGGTTAGTTCACCAACCGGCACGTCAAACGTCTCGCCCGTTTTTCGCACTTTCACTTCGACGATGCCTTCACTTGCCCGTTTGCCGACGGTGATGCGAACTGGAATGCCGATCAAATCGCTGTCGGCAAACTTGACCCCGGCCCGCTCCGGGCGGTCATCATACAACACGTCAAACCCGGCCTGTCCCAATTTTTCGTACCATTCCTCGGCCAACACCCGCTGTTCATCGCTTTTCGCGTTCGCCGTCAGCAAATGGACATGAAACGGCGCGACCGAAGCCGGCCAGACGAGCCCGTTTTCATCGGCAAACTGCTCGGCGATCGCCGCCACCAGCCTGGAGACGCCGATGCCATAGCAGCCCATAATCATCGTCCTCGTTTGTCCGTTTTCATCCAAATAGACAGCGTTCATGGCTTCGCTGTATTTTGTGCCGAGCTTGAACACGTGCCCGACTTCAATGCCGCGGGCAAAACGGATCGTCCCGTTGCCGTCCGGGGACGGGTCGCCTTCTTGGACGAAGCGCAAATCCGCATATTCACTGACGGCAAAATCGCGGCCAGGATTGACGCCCGTGTAATGGTAGCCTTCCTCATTCGCGCCGCAAACGCCGTTTACGATCGCACCAACGGCATGATCGGCGATAATCGTCACCTTTTCATTGACGCCGATCGGGCCGAGCGAACCGACCGGCGCGCCCATCACCCGTTCTGTTTCTTCCGGAGCTGCCAACTCTACGACAGTGGCGTCCAACACATTTTTTACTTTCACCTCATTCGCTTCGTGGTCGCCGCGGACAAGAACGAGCACATAACGGCCATCGACGTTGAACAAAAGCGATTTAATGCAGCGCTCCGGCGCCACTTGCAAGTACGAAGCGACTTCAGCGATCGTTTTTTGTCCCGGGGTCGCCACTTTTTTCAGTTCCGCCGGCGGCTCGCTGCTTTTTTCATACGTAGCCACGACCGGCGCCATTTCAATGTTGGCCGCATAGTCGGACGCATCGGAATAGGCAATCGTATCTTCACCGATATCCGAGAGCACCATAAACTCGTGCGTGTCTTTGCCGCCGATCGCCCCGGAGTCGGCGATGACGGCGCGGAAGTTTAAACCGCAACGGCGGAAAATGTTCGAATAGGCGTTATACATGTCGCGGTATGTTTCATCCAAACTTTCTTTTGTCGTATGGAACGAATAGGCGTCTTTCATAATGAATTCGCGGCCGCGCAGCAACCCGAAGCGCGGACGCTTTTCATCGCGGAATTTCGTTTGGATTTGGTACAACACAAGCGGCAGCCGCTTGTACGTTTTCACCTCGTCGCGGACGATCGAAGTGATCATTTCCTCATGCGTCGGCCCGAGAGCGAAATCGCGCTCATGCCGGTCTTTTAGACGCATCAGTTCCGGCCCGTACGAATACCAGCGCCCGGACTGCTGCCAAAGCTCAGCCGGCTGCAAGGCAGGCATGAGAAGCTCTAGCGCTCCGGCGCGGTTCATCTCCTCGCGGATAATCGCTTCTACTTTTTGCAACACGCGCTGCCCGAGCGGCAAAAACGTGTAGACGCCGCTCGCGCTTTGGCGGATAAAACCGGCCCGCAGCAGAAGCTGATGGCTTTTCACTTCCGCGTCCGCCGGCACTTCACGCAACGTTGGAATAAACGCTTGACTTTGTCTCATCCATAGCCACCTCATTCTCTCTCTTTATAGGAAAAATTTTTGAATGTCGTTCCATGTGACGACAAGCATCAGCAACATGAGCAAGGCGAAGCCGATGAAATGGACCATCCCCTCTTTTTGCCGGTCGACCGGCTTGCCGCGCACGGCCTCAATGGCGAAAAAGAGGAGCCGTCCGCCGTCTAACGCCGGCAATGGCAACAAGTTGATAATCCCGAGGTTGATGCTTAAAATCGCGCCCCATTTCATTAAGTAGTAAATGCCGGATTCAGCGACTTTGCCGGTCGATACGGCGATGCCGACCGGGCCGGACAGCATGTCAAGCTGAAACTGCCCGGTAATCAATTGGCCAAGCCCGACTAAAATTTGCCGTGTCCAATAGTACGTCTCAACGAGCCCTTGTTTCACTGAACCGAACACCGATTTTTCCATCGGCTGATAGACGCCGATTAAGCCAATCGTCTCTCCTTGAATCGTTTTCCTTTCGGGAGTGACCGTGACATTCATTTCTTCGCCATTCCGCTCAATTTGAAACTGGAGCGGCTCATCCGGATGGGCGCGGATCATATCAACAATTTCCGTCCATGTTTCCATCCGTTCATCGTTGATTGCGATCACTTCGTCCCCTTGCTTCAAACCGGCCGCTCGCGCCGCCCCATCGGGCGTCAGCTCGCCGATGACCGGCTTGTCAACCGGGTAGCCTTGCAGGAGACCGATCAAAATAAAGACGACAAGGGCCAAGATAAAATTGGCGAGCGGCCCGGCCAAAATCGCCATCGTCCGTTGCCCAAGCGTTTTCGAAGCAAACTGGCGGTGGTACGGCGCAATCTGAATTTCTTGGCGGTCGGCGATGAAAAACGCCGGCTCTTTAACGGAAAAACGTTCAAGCCGCTCTTCGTCAGTATAGCCCGTCACATACATGCCGTGTTCCAAATCGGCGTCTTCCACTTCAATAACCCGGGCGGTCGGGTAATCATCTTTATGATTGATGACGATTTTTTCGACCCGTCCTTCATCATCAAGCAACAGGCCGACGACTTGGCCTCGTTTCAGTTCAATCATTTCCGGATCTTCGCCGGCCATGCGCACGAAGCCGCCAAGCGGAAGAAGCCGAATCGTATACACCGTTTCGTTTTTCTTGAACGAAAACACCTTCGGTCCAAATCCGATGGCAAACTCACGGCAAAGAATGCCGGCCCGCTTCGCCAACAGCAAATGGCCGAGCTCGTGAAAAAAAACGAGGGCGCCAAAGACGACAATAAACGAAATGATCGATTCCAACGTTTCAACCACCTTTACGATAGTAGTGAGCGAACATAGGCGCGCGCCTCCGCGTCGATTTCGCGAATCTCCTCAAGCTGCGGATCGCTCACCGGCTGATGCCGCTCAAGAGCGCGCTCGATCCACTCCTCGATGGCCAAAAACGGGATGCGGCCGGCTAAAAACGCCGCCACCGCCTCCTCATTGGCCGCATTTAAGACCACCGGCAGCGAGCCGCCGCGTTTTCCAGCTTCATAGGCAAGCCGCAGGCAGCGGTAGCGCTCAAAATCGACCGGAGCGAAATGAAGCGCCCCAAGCGTCGCCAAATTCAGCGGTTTCGCCACAGAAAGCGGCAGCCGCTCCGGATACGCCAACGCATATTGGATCGGAACGCGCATATCCGGCGTACCGAGCTGAGCTAAGACGCTCGTGTCGCAAAACTCGACGAGCGAATGGATGACGCTCTCGCGGTGGAGGACGACATCGATCCGCTCATACGGCAGCCTAAACAGCCAATGCGCTTCAATCACTTCAAATCCTTTGTTCATCATCGTCGCTGAATCAATTGTAATTTTCGCTCCCATTGACCAGTTTGGATGGCGAAGCGCCTCCTCGACCGTCACATGAGCAAGCTCTTCGCGCGTCCGATCGCGAAAGCTCCCGCCTGACGCGGTAAGAATGAGCTTCTGCACGTGTTCGGGTTTTTCTCCTTGTAAACATTGAAAAATAGCGGAGTGTTCGCTATCAACCGGAAGCAGCGGCACACCGCGCTTTTTTGCTGCTGCCGTGACGAGATGTCCGGCAACAACAAGCGTCTCTTTATTCGCGAGGGCGATCGTTTTTCCGGCCTCAATCGCTTTCAGCGTCGGCACAAGGCCGATGCTGCCGACAACAGCAGTGACGACAACGTCGGCTTCCGGGCAAACGGCCGCCTCGATCAGCCCTTCCTCCCCGTACACGATCGCAGTCCGCCCGTTGTACTCGCGGCGAAGCGCCTCGTAGGCATCGCGATCAGCGGCGGCGACGAGGCGCGGAGAAAATTCATCGATAAGGCGTTTGGCCGCTTCGACATTTCGCCCGACCGATGCCGCAGCTAGGCGGAACTTGTCCGGATGGGCGCGGATGACATCGAGCGTTTGCGTGCCGATTGATCCGCTCGCCCCTAATATACTAATATATTTCAACACTTTCACTCCTCACCCACTTATCGTACCGCCTCAATAAATATGTATAGCAGCGGCAACACAAACAACAGGCTGTCAAACCGATCCAAAATACCGCCATGTCCCGGCAAAATCGCTCCCGAATCTTTCACGCCATAATGGCGCTTGAAAGCCGACTCGACCAAATCGCCGAGCTGGCCGAACAGCGAAAGCAAAAGCGCAATCCCGACCGCTGCGCCGAGATTGCCGAACGGACCGGCCGCCCACTCGTAAACGGCGGCGACGACAACAGCGGAAGCGATGCCGCCGACGGCGCCCTCGACCGTTTTCTTCGGGCTGATTTCCGGCCATAGCTTGCGCCGGCCGAACGCGCGGCCGAAAAAATACGCCCCAATGTCGGTCGCCCAAATGACGAACAGCGCGTAGACTAAGTATGTCAAGCCGGCCAAGCGGATCGCACTGAAGCAGAAAAAGCCAACGCCGACATAAAGGACCGCCAGCACGACAAACGCCGCCTCATCGAACGTCAGCGCATTTTTCGTCACGACGGTGCCGACAAGCAGCAAAAAGGCGAGTGCGGCCAACACGCCAAACTTCGTCGTCCCGGACGCCAGCCATTCTTGGCCGTAAACAGCGGGAACAAGCAAGAGCCAAAGGGCCGCGAACCCGGCGGCCCCGACGAACGACAGCGGGCGCATTCCTTTCATCCGCAACAGTTCAAACAATCCGACCGTGGCCAATATATATGTTACTATTATAAACGGAAATCCGCCAAAAATAACAATCGGCAAAAAGAGCGCCGCCGCTATGACTCCGGTAATGATTCGCTGCTTCATCGTGCTGACACTCCTCCAAATCGGCGGTCCCGCCGCTGATAAGCGGCAATCGCCTGCAAGAAATGTTGTTCAGTAAAATCCGGCCATAATACATCGGTAAACCAAAGTTCTGTATACGCCAGCTGCCAAAGCATGAAATTGCTCAGACGGATCTCTCCGCTCGTGCGAATGAGCAAATCCGGATCCCCAAGCCCGCCCGTCATCAAATAGGAGGAAAGGAGCGATTCAGTAATGTCCTCCGGCAAGAGCGTCCCGCGTTGGACGTCTTTGACGATTTGTTGGACGGCAGCGACAATTTCCGCCCGGCTTCCGTAATTGAGCGCAAAGTTTAAAATAAGACCGGTGTTGCCGCCCGTTTCGCGAATCGCCTGCTCGACCGCCCGACGCGTATGGTCCGGAAGCCCATCCGTATGGCCGGTCACTTGCACTTTCACATTCTCGGCGACAAGTTCGGGAAGAAATGTTGTCAAAAACTGCTCCGGCAGTTTCATTAGATAGTCGACTTCGGTTTTCGGGCGTTTCCAATTTTCTGTTGAAAACGCGTAAAGCGACAAAACGCGCACCCCGAGCTCGTTGGCGAAACGGGTGATTTTGCGCACGACTTGCATCCCTTCATAATGGCCGGCCATCCTTGGCAACGCCCGCTTTTTCGCCCATCTTCCATTCCCGTCCATGATGATGGCGACGTGGTTCGGAATCGGATGCCTAAGCACATCCTCTTTTGTCAGAGAAGCATCCTCCTCTTTGTTTTTCCGCATTTTATTGAACATACGTGTCCTCCGCGAACGTGTTTTGCCTTTCCATTATAGCAAAAAAACCCTCCATCAACATAGAGGGTTTGCATCGTTTTTCCTATACTTCCATGACTTCTTTTTCTTTCTCTTTCGTGATGGCGTCGATTTTGGCGATATGGCCGTCGGTCAGCTTTTGCACTTCGTCGGTATAGCTGCGCAACTCATCTTCGGTAATCTCGCCGTTTTTCTCGAGTTTTTTCAGCTCGTCGTTCGCATCGCGACGAATGTTGCGCACCGCTACTTTCGCCTCTTCCGAATATTTTTTGACGAGCTTCACCAATTCGCGGCGCCGTTCTTCGGTGAGCGGCGGAATAACAAGGCGAATGACCGATCCGTCATTGGACGGCGTCAATCCTAAGTCTGACGTTAAAATCGCCTTTTCCATTTCTTTGATGACCGATTTGTCGTACGGCTGAATGACAAGCATGCGCGCTTCCGGCACACTGATCGTGGCGAGCTGGTTGATCGGTGTTTGAACGCCGTAATAGTCAACGGTTACTTTCTCGAGCAGCCCGGCGTTCGCCCGTCCGGCGCGCACAGTCGCCAGTTCGCGGCTGAACGCTTGCACAGCTTTGTCCATTTTTTCTTTCGCCTGTTGGATCACTTGCTTTGCCATCGTTATTTCCCCCTTACGATCGTTCCGATATTTTCGCCTAATACGGCGCGCTTAATGTTGCCCTCTTCCATAATCGAAAAGACGATGAGCGGAATATCGTTGTCCATGCAAAGCGAAGAAGCGGTCGAATCCATAACGCCGAGCCCTTGCTTGATGACGTCCAAGTACGATAGTTCATCGTATTTAACCGCATTGGCATCGACGTTCGGATCGGCGCTATAGACGCCATCGACGTTGTTTTTCGCCATTAAAATGACGTCCGCTTCGATTTCCGCCGCCCTTAGCGCGGCAGTCGTGTCAGTTGAAAAATATGGGTTTCCCGTTCCGGCAGCGAAAATGACGACCCGCTTTTTCTCGAGATGGCGAATCGCCCGCCGGCGAATGTACGGCTCAGCCACTTGCCGCATTTCAATCGACGTCTGCACCCGCGTTTCAACGCCGAGCTGTTCGAGGCTGTCCTGTAAGGCGAGCGCGTTCATCACCGTCGCCAGCATGCCCATGTAGTCGGCCGTCGCCCGGTCCATCCCCATTTCACTTCCTGTTTTTCCGCGCCAAATGTTGCCGCCGCCGACCACGATGGCAATTTCGACACTAAGTTCCGCCACTTCTTTCACTTGTTTGGCGATCGATTGGATCACCGCCGGCTGGATGCCAAACCCTTGCTTTCCGGCGAGCGCTTCTCCGCTTAACTTTAAAACAACGCGTTTGTATTTTGGCTGTTCCATGTCAAACCTCCATGATGCGAATCGCTTTGAAAAACAGGGAACACGCGCGTGTTCCCTGTTGCGGTTCGTCACTGCTTTCTTACTTGGCTCATCACTTCTTCAGCGAAATTATCTTGACGTTTTTCAAGCCCTTCACCGACTTCGTAACGAATGAACTGCTTGACAGTGGCCCCGTTCGATTCGACGTATTGGCGCACCGTCACATCCGGATTTTTCACGAATGCTTGCTCAAGCAGGCAAACATCTTCGTAAAACTTTTTCAAACGGCCTTCAACCATTTTCTCGACAATGTTTTCCGGCTTGCCTTCGTTTAACGCTTGCTGTTTCAATACTT
Source organism: Geobacillus sp. BK01 (assembly GCF_052220245.1). Classification (NCBI taxonomy): domain Bacteria; kingdom Bacillati; phylum Bacillota; class Bacilli; order Caryophanales; family Anoxybacillaceae; genus Geobacillus; species Geobacillus sp. BK01. The sequence goes on along the minus strand of NZ_JBQPTH010000005.1, from coordinate 84,952 downwards.
CGCGCTCACGGTCGAGCTCTTCCTGCGGCACTTCATCGCGCGAAACGTATTTCGGATGAAGCGCGGCGACATGCATGGCCACATCTTTTGCCACCTCTTCGCTGGCGTTGCCGGCTAATAATGTTAATACGCCGATGCGCCCGCCCATGTGCAAGTACGCCCCAAACGTTTCGCTGTCCGCTTTGTCGACGACCGCAAAGCGGCGGAGCGTAATTTTTTCACCGATTTTGGCGATGGCTTCGTTAATGTAATCTTGGACAGCGGAACCGTTGTCCATCGTTTGTCCGAGCGCTTCATCAAGCGAAGCCGGTTTTTGTTTCAACAAGTGAGCGGCCAGTTCTTTGACGAGCGCCTGAAACGCTTCGTTTTTGGCCACGAAGTCCGTTTCCGAATTCACTTCCAAAATGACGGCCGCATTGCCTTCTACAGCGATGTAAGTCATCCCTTCCGCCGCGATGCGGTCCGCTTTTTTCGCGGCTTTCGCGATTCCTTTTTCACGCAGCCAGTCGATTGCTTTTTCCATGTCACCGTTTGTTTCGGTGAGCGCTTTTTTGCAGTCCATCATGCCCGCGCCCGTTTTTTCGCGCAACTCTTTTACCATTTGTGCTGTAATCGCCATGAAAACATCCTCCTTCTCTTTGTCGCGTATATGTATCGATGCCGGCAACGGATGCCTGTTTTACCCTTATTCGTTAGTATAGCCAAAAGTTGCTGATTTCTGTCTCAAAAAAAGGTGATAAAAGGCTCCACCCCTCTTATCACCTTTCTTAAGCTGCTTTACTCCGCTGCGACGGCCGCCTCTTCGCCTTGTTTTGCCTCAAGCACCGCATCGGCGATTTTCGATGTTAACAGTTTGACGGCACGGATGGCGTCATCGTTTGCCGGGATGACATAGTCAATTTCATCCGGATCGCAGTTCGTGTCCACGATGCCGATGATCGGGATGTTCAATTTGCGCGCTTCCGCCACCGCGATCCGCTCTTTGCGCGGGTCGATGACGAACAACGCATCCGGCAGTTCTTTCATGTCTTTAATGCCGCCTAAAAATTTCTCGAGTCGTTCTTTTTCTTTTTTCAAGCCGATGACTTCTTTTTTCGGAAGTACGTCAAATACGCCGTCTTCTTCCATTTTTTCAATTTCACGCAACCGTTTGATCCGTTTTTGGATCGTCGCAAAGTTCGTCAGCGTGCCGCCAAGCCAGCGTTGGTTCACATAAAACATGCCGCAGCGTTCCGCTTCTTCTTTGACTGATTCTTGCGCTTGCTTTTTCGTACCGACGAACAAAATTTTGCCGCCGTTCGCCGCCAAGTCGCGCACAAAGTTGTATGCTTCCTCGACTTTTTTCACCGTTTTTTGCAAGTCGATGATATAAATGCCGTTGCGTTCCGTGAAAATATATTTTTTCATTTTCGGATTCCAACGGCGCGTCTGATGTCCGAAATGGACGCCAGCTTCAAGCAGTTGTTTCATCGAAATCACTGACATGTATGCTCCTCCTATTTCCTTGTGGTTTTTGTACCTCCGCCTGTCTCATCTTTCAGCAAGACTGGCCAAGCCAGCACCGTTGCTGAAATCATCAGGCGTGTGTATTCACACCATGTAAAAATATATCATAATCGCCGGCAGTAAATCAAGCTGTTATTCGCCTGTTTTTCCTGCTTTTCGGTCAAATTTCAGCAGCAGTTCCACCTCTGTTTTTCCTCTTTGCAGCTTTTTGGCAATCTCCTCCACCGTCGCCCCTTCATCATACAAGTGCCGGGCGACGTCAGCCGTGCTAACGGACGACGAAAGATCAAGCACATCTTCAATCGACTCAATGTCCGGAAAGTAATCCGGAGCCGCATCGTGGCCGTCCTGTTCTGGTTTGACGTTTCCCTCCATTTTCCCCTCCGCCCCGCTCTCATCGCTTTCCGCAGACGACGTGGGCGATGTCGCTCCATTGCCGCCGCTCTCCGCGCGCAGTGCAAGTGCTGCTCGTTTCGACGCCGGCGGCCGTTTGAAGGGTTCGGCAGCTGTTTTCGCCCGAAGCAGCGCGTCAAACTCGCCCAAAAAGCGCTCGTTTTCTTCTTTCCAGGCGACAAGATGGGCCGTCATTGCCTCTTCAAGCTCCTCAGCCCGCTTTGCCGCCCGCTGTTCCGCCTCGCTAAGCCGCGACAGGCGCATAAAAAGCAAAATGATCAACCAAAATGAAAACGCATGAAGCAACAAACTGACTGTTAGCCAAAATGCCCCCATCGTGTTCACGATCCTTTGATGTCGATTGTTTTTCCTTTATCAGAAAAGATGGTTTTCAAAACGGGGGCGTTCCCGCCCGTTTTTCCGTCACTTGGCGGCGCATCCACCCCATCCATTTTTCGCTTGCGGCCGCCCGCTTCTCCTGTCCAATGCGCAGGTGCTGCGCCAAAGCATAGATTCACGGCTTTAGGCACTTTGGGCATGATGCTCGGCAGCGCTGACAACTGAATCTCCACCTTTCTTTTCCTTTAACGCTCCCTAGCAAAAAAACGGCGCAGTTTCCATAGCGCTTTGGCATGAATTTGTGAGATTCTCGACGTGGACAGCCGCAAGATGTTCCCTATTTCCGTAAACGTGAGTTCCTCTTTGTAAAACAAACTAATGACAAGCTGCTCTTTTTCATTCAGCTGTCCGATTCCTTCAGCCAGCTTTTCGATCATGTCTTGCTTGACGACTTGTTCTTCCGGGAGTGCGGCGCGGTCGTCGCGGATCGCAAGCGGCTCGTCGTCCTCCTCACCGGCAGCCTGCCCGAGCGGAAGCCAATTGGAAAAAAACGTTTCATTGACCGCCGCCTGCACTTCCTCTTCCGACATTCCGAGCTCATCGGCGACTTCTTTCGCCGTCACCGACCGCATATACCGCTGTTCGAGCCGCTCAGTTGCGTCTTCAATTTTTTTGGCTTTGTCGCGCACGCTGCGCGGCAGCCAATCTTCTTGGCGCAAGCCGTCGAGGATGGCGCCGCGGATGCGGAACGAAGCATACGTGTCAAACTTCAAATCGCGCGATGGGTCAAACTTTTTAAGCGCATCGTATAAGCCGACGAGCCCGAAACTGACCAACTCTTCCCTTGGCACGGAACTTGGCAGCGTCGCGGAAAACCGCTGCACATGGTAGGAAACGAGCGGCATATAGCGCTGCACGAGCTCTTCGGCCGCATGGCGGTCGCGGCCGTTGACCCAGTCATCCCAATATTTTCGTTCTTCGCCTTTTAGCGCGCTCCCCATCGTTCTCCCCCTTGCCTTGCTAAAACGGCGCAACTCATCCGTTTTATATTTCCTTCACTTCTTGACAGGCGGTCCGGACTGACAGCACGCCCGTTTGCGGATTAAACTCGATCGTCCGACCGCTATGGCCCCCGACATCTTCGGCAACAACCGGAACATGCAACCGCTCGAGCTGCCTTTTCACTTCTTCGACGTTGCGGGCGCCAATGCGCATCATATCCCCTCCGGCTGAAGAAAACGAAAACATTTGCGCTCCCCCGGCTAGCTTCGCTTTGAGCATACTTTTGCGCCCGCCGGCGGCGATGACGAGCTTACAAAGTGCTTCAACCGCTGTGTCGGCATATTTGGCCGCATTGATGACCCCTCCGCGCGCCATCGAGGAATGCGGGAGCATGACATGCGCCATGCCGGCGACCGCTTTTCCGCTGTCATAGATGACGACACCTACGCACGAACCGAGTCCGCACGTGCGAATGACCGTCGGCGCTGCAACGACTTCCATTTCGGCGATGCCGATTTTAACCGTTTGAATCGTGTTCATCCGCCATCCGCACCTAATGCCCGAAAGATGGTGGAAAACGACTCCGGATCAGGGAGGAGAAAGAAATGGCCGTTTATGCTTTCATTCGGCTGCCGCTCATCGTAAATGGCCGTATCAATCAAAATGGCGTAATCGCCGGCGCGCGACAGCTCAAGCAGGCCAAACGACAGCACGGCCCCGATCATATCGAGCGCCAACACCGGCACGGACGGTTGCACGTTTATTTGTATAAAATCAGCTAATGCTGACAAATACGATCCAGCTAAAATATTGCCAAGCTCCTGAAGCGCCGACTGTCCGAGCTCATGAGCCTCCCCTTGGAACGAAAACGAGTCATCCCCGGTCATCCGGTGCACAAACCGCTCAGCCTGCTCCGGCGGCAACACGAAAAACATATTTCCCGGCGCTTCGCCCTCGATGCGCAAATAAACACACGCCATAACTTGTTCCGGTCCGCCGATCAGTTCCATCATCTCGGCAAATGTCGCGATTTGGACGCGCGGGACGGCCATTTCGATTTTTTTGTTTAACAGCGTCGACAAGGCGGTCGCCGCGTTGCCGGCCCCGATGTTTCCGATTTCGCGTAAAATGTCAATATGCGCCCCCGTCAAATTGCAAATGTCATCCAATCGCCAACGCCCCCTCTGCGCTTTATTGATCAAGCACTTTCGCTAAATCGAGCAAAATGAGGAGCCGCTTCTCAACTTTCGCCACTCCATAAATATAGCCCGCTTCAATGCTTCCGATTGCCTCGGGCGGCGGCTCGATGCTCGCTCCCGGAATATCGAGAACGTCGTTCGCTGCATCGACGATCAGTCCGACTTCGACATCCCCGAGGGTGACAATAATCATCCGCGTCTGTTCTCCATATGGTTCAGGCGCAAACCCAAACCGCTCGCGCAAATCGATAATCGGCGTGACGACACCGCGTAAATTGATCACCCCTTTGACATAACGGGCTGTTCCCGGCACGCGCGTAATCGGCTGCATTTTTTCAATCGAGCGGACGTGCTGCACCGGCAAGGCGTACTCTTCTTCTTTCAAGCGAAAGGCAATCACTTTCCAGTCTGTCTGAACGCTGTCATTCACCGGTCATTCCCCCTTTTTAGTTGGGATGGAAACAGAACAAACTATCATTTCATTAAGCGCACGGCCTTTGTGCCTGTTTTCCCGCCAGCCAATGGCGGTGCGCCGATTTCCCGTCAAGGAGGCACCGCCAACGAAGCTTTTGGATTGACGGTAAACTTGCTTTCTCATCGGCATGCTGTCCGCCCTTATTTCACGAGCGCATTGCAATCGATAATCAACGCGACCCGACCGTCGCCTAAAATCGTCGCCCCAGAAATGGCAAAAACAGAAGATAAATAGTTTCCGAGCGATTTGAGCACAACTTCCTGCTGCCCGATAAACGAATCGACCGCTAACGCTGCCAGTTTTTCCCCTTTCCGGACGATGACGGCGGCCACCGTCTCTTCCTCGCTCGCTGCGTCCGGCACGGAAAACACGTCTTTCAACCGGACGAGCGGCACAACTTTGCCGCGGAAATCGATGACCGGCTGGTTATGTGCGGAGAAAATCTCTTCTTTCCTTACCAACGCTGTCTCCATAATCGAGGACAGCGGGATCGCATACGTCTCGGCAGCAATTTGAACGAGCAGCACAGAAATGATCGACAATGTCAATGGAAGCTGGATGGAAAAGAGTGACCCTGTTCCCGGCTGCGAGTCGACAGACACGGCGCCGCCGAGCGATTCAATCGTGCTTTTGACCACATCCAAGCCGACGCCGCGCCCGGAAATATCGGAAATGTGGTCGGCGGTGGAAAAACCCGGAGCGAAAATAAGCCCATATACTTGCTGGTCGCTCAGATGGGCCGCCGCCTGCGGCGAAACGATGCCGCGGCTGATCGCCTTTTGCAGCACTTTCTCCCGGGAAATGCCGGCGCCATCGTCCTCAATTTCAATAAAAACGTGGTTGCCGCTATGGTAGGCGCGCAATTTGACGGTCCCTTCCTCCGGCTTTCCGCACGCCGTCCGGACGTCTGGCGCTTCAATGCCATGATCGAGCGCGTTGCGGATCAAATGAACGAGCGGGTCGCCGATTTCATCAATAACCGTCCGGTCAAGCTCCGTTTCCGCCCCAATAATCTCAAGGCGCACTTTTTTGCCGAGTTCGCGGGCAAGTTGGCGCACCATGCGTGGAAAGCGGTTGAACACCGTTTCGACCGGCACCATGCGCATGTTTAAAATAATCGTTTGTAAGTCGCTTGAAATACGGGACATCCGCTCAACCGTTTCGGTCAATTCGGCATGGCTCAAATCGCGGGAAATTTGTTCGAGCCGCCCGCGATCGACAACAAGTTCTTCAAACAAGTTCATTAACATATCAAGCCGTTCGATATTGACGCGGATCGTCTTTCCTGCCTGTTTCACCGCTTGTTTTTCCGCCGTCTCCGCTTCAGCCTGTGCCGCTGCGGTTTGTGCAAAGGAGGACGACACAGGCGGTTCAAGCCCGGCCTGTTCGCCGCTTTTGGCAGACGGCTCGTTGACTGTCGTCACCACGACCTCGTCGACTTCAGAAATGCCCATCAGCCGCCCCTGCAGTTCATCAGCCGTCATTTTCGATACGACGGTAACAAGAAACTCTTGGTCAAACTGTTCTTCTTCGAGCATATCAGCCGGCGGTGTCGATTTCACAATTTCCCCTGCTTCATTGAGCAACTCAAATACCATGTACACGCGTGCGGCTTTCAACAAGCAATCTTCACGAAGGCGGACGCGAATTTCATAGACAGAAAATCCTTGTTCTTTTGCCTGTTGCAGCACATGGTATTCAAACTCCCCGTAGGCATGCTCAAGGGGCGGTTTTTCGTCCGTTTCCTGTTTGCGCGGCGTCTCTCCTTGCTCAATCCGCTTAAGCTGCTCGACCGTCTCGCTCACATCGCGCTTTCCATCGCCGCCCGAGGCGACTGACATAATCATCGCTTCCAAATGGTCAACCGCGTGGAACACAACATCAAGCAGCTCTGGGCTGACGGCCAGCTGACGGTTGCGGATGCCATCAAGCACATTCTCAAGTTGATGCGTCAAGTTGGCCAAATCTTCAAATCCCATTGTGGCCGACATCCCTTTTAATGTGTGGGCCGAGCGGAAAATTTCATTAACAAGCGTCATATCGTCGGGAGTTTGCTCGAGTTCAAGCAGCCGTTCGTTAATAGCCTGCAAATGCTCTTTGCTTTCGTCAATAAATAAGTCTAAATACTGGCTCATATCCATGCCGTTTTTCCCCCTCACTCCCCGATAGATTGGACGATGGCGACAGCGATGGCATCAAGCGGTGCGATGGCATCAATCACGCCCGCCTCGATCGCCGCCTTTGGCATGCCGAAGACAACGGCCGTTTCGCGCGCCTCGGCGATCGCCTTCGTGTCCCCGCTTTCTTTCAGCTTTTTCAGCCCTGCCGTCCCGTCTGATCCCATTCCGGTCATGATCACCGCCACTTTCCGACAGCGGCGAATGGCGGCAAGCGATTCGAACAGCACGTCAACGGCTGGGCGATGGCCGGCGCGCGGCGGCGATGCATCGAAACGGGCCTTGAGCACGCCGTTTTCTTCACTGACGGCAAGATGAACACCGCCTGGGGCGATATAAGCGGTGCCATTTCGCAGCACCTCCCCGTCTTCCGCCTCTTTAACGGTTATAGCGGATAGGGCATCGAGCCGATCGGCAAGCGATTTCGTAAACCCTTTCGGCATATGTTGGACGATGACGACCGGGGCGGCCAAACCGGACGGCAGCTGCGTCAGCACCGTTTCTAAGGCGCGCGGGCCGCCCGTTGAGGTGCCGATTGCGACGATCGCTTTTTCGGCGCGCGCCGGTTTGACGGGCGGACGCCAAAGCGCGGCTTGCGGCCGCCGGACGGCGAGCGCCCCTATGTTCGCTTCGCTTGCGTGCAACACTTTTCGGATTAGTTCATCCTTCACCTTGTATAAATCAAGCGAAATCGAACCGGACGGTTTCGTGACAAAATCAACCGCTCCATATTGCATGGCCGCTATCGTATTTTCCGCCCCTTCTTTCGTCGTGCTTGATACCATGACGACCGGCAACGGCTGTTTGTGCATGATATGCCGCAATGTTTCCAGCCCGTCCATAACGGGCATTTCGACGTCAAGCGTCACAACATCGGGGCGAAGGACCGCCATTTTCTCAAGCGCCTCTTGACCGTTGCGGGCCGTCCCGATGACTTCAAGGCGCGGGTGTTCGGACAAAAGGTCGCTGATCCACTTGCGCATAAACGCTGAGTCATCGACGACAAGCACCTTGATCGTCTTCATTTCCGTCCTCTACCTTTCTAGCAAAAGTTGGCGCAACCTGGCAAAAAAGCGGCTCGCCCGCCCCGGCTCTTCGTCCCGCCCCGGCGCATAACGGAAGGCTATTTGGCGCACTGCCCGGCTCGCTTTCGCCACAGGATCGAGCAGGACAAACGGCGTCTGGCTGACAACCGCGCGGGCGACCGTCCGGTCTTCCGGAATGATGCCAAGCAGCGCAATCTCTTTGTTTAAAAACCGGCCGGCGACATGCTTCAGCCGTCCAAAAACCTCATACCCTTCCCGATCGTTGCCGGCGCGGTTGACAATGACGGAAAACGGCGCTTCGCCGCCGGCAGCGTGTATATACTTTATCATCGCATACGCGTCGGTCATGGCGGTCGGCTCCGGAGTTGTCACAACAAACACGTCGTCAACCGACTTTAAAAAATACAATCGTTCCCCCGATGCCCCCGCCCCCATGTCAAAGATGAGGTAATCATACCGTGACGCCACAGCCTGCAGTTCAGTCAAAAAGTAGTCGATACCGGACGTATCTAGCGTCCGCCATTGTGCAGCCCCCGTTCCCCCGGCAATGTACGATAGACGCTCCGGCCCGCTTTTGACCAGTTCTGACATCGGCAGCCGGGTCGAAAGCCAATCGGTTAACGTCAACGGCGATGACTGGCCGAGCAAAATATCGATGTTGCCCATGCCGATGTCCATATCAAGCAGCAAGACACGAAACCCTCGCTTAGAGAGCGACAGCGAAAAATTTAAAGAAAAGTTCGACTTGCCGACTCCGCCTTTTCCGCTCGTCACTGCGATTGTCCGCGGCGCCGGCCGCTGCCGGAGGCCGCTTAGCTCGAGGCGAAGCTGTTCTGCTTGATCTTTCACCATGGCCCCGCTCCAACCAACAGGTGAACGAGCCGGTCAGCCGACGCTTCAATCATGTCGTCCGGCACGTTTTGCCCGTTCGTAAAATAGGCGGCACCAAGCCGGCTGTCGAGCAGCAAGTTAAATACGGCCCCGTACGAGTCGGTCTCATCGAGCTTGGTGATGATCAGGCGGCTGAGCGGCAAGCGGGAAAAGCGGGCATAGATGGCTTTCATGTCGTCATGCTTGCCGGTGGCGGCGAACACGAGAAACGTTTCTGTTTCGCTGTCAAACTCAATCGTTTGCTGCAGCTCGGTGACATATTGTGGGTTGCGGAAATTGCGGCCGGCCGTATCGACAAACACGAGGTCGCAATCGGCCAAGCGCCGCTTCGCCGCCCGAAAGTCATCGGCGTGGTAGCACACTTCGAGCGGGGCTTGCAAAATGTGCGCATACGTTTTCAACTGGTCGATCGCCGCGATCCGGTACGTATCCGTTGTGATAAACCCGACTTTTTTTCCATGCTCAAGCACCGCGCGCCCCGCCATTTTAGCGAGCGTCGTCGTTTTTCCAACCCCGGTTGGACCGAGCAAAACCACATATTTTTTTTGCCCTGTGGCTGCGGGAAGAAACGGAAGCGGCATCAACATGTCGCGCACCGCCTCTTTCACCCAGCCGGCGACGGCTGCCGGCGAGCGCCCTCCCTTATCGGCGTACCACCGTTCAAGCAACCGGTCCATCACTTGCCGGATGTAAACATCTTCCACCCCTTGCTGCGTCAGCCGCCGCTCCGCATTCATAAGCGGCGGCGGATACAACAGGGAAGACGGCCGGCCGGCCATTTGGCGCACGAGCGCTTTCACTTCCCGAAGCTCGGCGGCCAACAAACCGTCTCCCCCCTCCCGCCCTTCCGGCAACGAAGGAGCTGCGGACTCTGACGCGCGCAGGGGCAACGGATCAGGATCGATGCCGGCCAGCACCTCAATCCTTTTTTTGGCAAACAAACCGAACAATCCGCCGGTATGAATTTCCTTCGAGTGCAAAATGACGGCATCGCGGCCAAGTTCAGTCCGGATCATTTTCATTGCTTCGTTCATGGACGGGGCTATAAACTTTTTCACTTTCATTCGATTTCCACCATCCCTACGCTTTGGACTTCGACGTCAGCCTCAAGCTCGTTATATGACAGCACCGGAATCGTCGGAAAATGGCGCTCGGTCAGTTGGCGGACGTACATACGCACCGCCGGAGAACAGAGCAAAATCGGCGTTTGGCCAGCGAACGGATAACGGTCGAGCGCCGCGGCCACCGCCTCGACAAGCGCCTGCGCCCGCTCCGGATCAAGCGCCAAATAGCGGCCATGCTCCGTTTGCTGCACCGCATCGGCAATCGTTTTTTCCGCCTTGCCAGAGAACGTGATGACGCGCAACGGTTCACCCGGCACGGCGTACTGCTTCGTAATTTGCCGCGCCAGCGCTTGGCGGACATATTCCGTCAACAAATCGGTGTCGCTAGTCAGGCGGGCAAAATCCGCAAGCGCCTCAAAGATGAGCGGCAAATTGCGAATCGACACTTTCTCTTTTAGCAGCTTGGCAAGCACTTTTTGAATATCGCCAACCGACAGCGGATTCGGCGTTACATCATCAACAAGCACAGGGTACGACTCTTTCAAATGGTCGATCAGCTGCTTCGTTTCTTGACGGCCGAGCAATTCATGGGCATAGGACTTGAGCACTTCCGTCAAATGCGTCGAGACAACCGACGGCGGATCGACCACCGTATAGCCGAGCATTTCCGCCCGGTCTTTCATCGCCTCGGAAATCCATTTCGCCGGCAGACCAAACGCCGGTTCAACCGTGTCAATCCCTTCGACCGATCCGTCATCAATCCCGGGGCTCATCGCCAAGTAATGGTCAAGCAGCAGCTCGCCGCGCGCCACCTCTTCGCCTTTCATTTTCACCCGGTATTCGTTCGGCTGAAGCTGGATGTTGTCCCGGATGCGTACAACCGGAACGACGATGCCAAGCTCAAGCGCGAGCTGGCGGCGGATCATCACGATCCGGTCAAGCAAGTCGCCGCCTTGGGCGGCATCCGCAAGCGGAATAAGCGCGTAACCGAACTCAAACTCGATCGGGTCGACATGCAACAGTTGAATTACGCTTTCCGGACTTTTCAATTCGTCCGCCGCCGCTATTTCCTCTTCCGGCCCGGCCGCTTCCTCATGCTGCTGTCCCCCGGCAAACCGGTAGCCGCCAAGCGCCAACAGACCGGCGATCGGCATTGTCAATGCATCATTAATCGGCGTAAACAAGCCGAGCAAAAAAATCGTTCCGGCGGTGACGTACAACATTTTCGGAAACGCAAATAACTGGCGCATAATATCGCCGCTTAAGTTGCTGTCAGACGCTGCCCGGGTGACAATGATGCCGGTTGCGGTCGAAATCAGTAACGCCGGAATTTGACTGACAATCCCGTCACCGACCGTCAGCAACGTATAACGTTTCGCAGCCTCGGCCATCTCCATCCCCTGCTCGACAACGCCGATCACCATGCCAAACAACATATTGATGATAACAATAATAATCCCGGCGATAGCGTCGCCTTTCACAAACTTGCTCGCCCCGTCCATCGCGCCGTAAAAGTCAGCCTCTTGCGCGATTTTTTCCCGCCGTTGCCGCGCTTCCTGCTCGGAGATCATGCCGGCATTCAAATCGGCATCAATGCTCATCTGTTTTCCCGGCATCGCATCGAGCGTAAAGCGGGCCGCCACTTCGGAGACGCGCTCCGCCCCTTTCGTGATGACGATGAACTGAATAATGATTAAAATTAAAAACACGACAAATCCGACGACAACATCACCGCCGACAACGAACGTCCCAAACGTCTCAACGACACCGCCCGCTTCTCCTTTGCTCAAAATCGCACGGGTTGTCGAGACGTTCAATCCAAGACGAAACAACGTAAGCACTAAAAGCAATGACGGAAAAATGGAAAATTCGAGCGGTTCTTTCGTGTTCATCGCCGTCAGCAAAACGAGCAAGGCGAGCGAAATATTGACGATGATCAAAATGCTGAGCAGCCATGTCGGCAGCGGAATGACGAGCATGGCGACGATAAGCACGACCATAAACAACACCGATAAATCTTTGAGCTGCGCTTGCATATTTCTCTCTCCTTGCTGTTACCCTTTTCGTTTGAGCCGATAGACGTACGCCAAAATTTCCGCCACTGCCTTGAAAAACGCCTCCGGGATCATGTCGCCGATGTCCGTCTGTCGGTAAAGCGCCTGCGCCAACGGACGATTTTCAACGGTAACGACGCCGTTCGCCCGGGCAATTTCCTTGATTTTCAATGCCACATAGTCGGCTCCTTTCGCCACCACGACCGGTGCTTCCATTTTTCCGTCTTCGTACTTAAGTGCGACAGCATAATGGGTCGGGTTCGTAATGACGACGTCCGCGTTCGGCACTTCTTGCATCATCCGTTTCATGGCCATCTCCCGCTGTTTCTGTTTGATGCGCGACTTAATGAGCGGATCGCCTTCCGTCTTTTTATACTCGTCTTTAATGTCTTGCTTCGACATCCGAATGTTTTTTTCAAATTCAAACCGCTGGTACAAATAGTCAAACAGCGCTAAAAACAAGAGCGCGGCGGCGGCATACAGCCCCATTTTCACCGTCAAGCCACCAACGACAGCGAGCATGGCGCTTGGTGGTTTGGAAACAAGCGCCATTAGTTCGCTCCGGCCGGAAAGCAACAGCGCAAAGACCACTGCACCGATGATTCCGGCTTTTAACACTGATTTCAACAGTTCGACAATGGCGCGCAGCGAAAAGAGCCGCTTCATTCCTTGCACCGGGTTGAGCCGGTTCCAGTCCATTTTCAGCGGTTCAGCGGTAAAAAGAGCGCCGACTTGCAAAAAGTTGGCCAGCCCGGCCGCAAGCACGGCGGCGGCAAAAAACGGAGCCAAAAGGAGCGCCGCATGGCGGAGCCAGTCAAGAAACAGGAGGTGGAGCGAATCCATTGTCAACGGGACGGACGCATAATCGGACAGCGCACGGGTGAACAAGCGCAACAAGCCATCGCGTTCGTATGCCCCCGCCAACAGCAAAACGAGAAACGTAGCCAACAAAACGGCGGCGGCAACCGCGTCGCTGCTTTTGGCCACCTGCCCCTTTTCCCGCACTTCTTGCCGTTTGCGCGGCGTCGCCTTTTCCGTCTTTTCCCCGGCGAAAAACTGCAAATCAAGCCGCCAACCGCCCATCTTACCCTCCTCCTAACAACCGCATAAACTCGCGCAACGACGCAAACATAAGTTGAAACAGTTCGCGCGCGGAAAGTAAGATTCCCCCGATCGCGGCAAACAGAAGCAAAAAGGCCGCTGCCGTCTTAAGCGAAAACCCGACGACAAAAATATTCATTTGCGGCACCGCGCGGGTGATAATGCCAAGCGCCACATCGACTAAAAAAAGCGATCCGACAAGCGGGGCGGCCATTTGCACGGCGACAGCAAACATTGCGGCAAACGCGCGAACGGCATACTCGATGGCCTGCCCGTCAGCAATATGCGGCCACCGGTCGAGCGGCAGCCACTGATAGCTGTAAAACATGCCGTCAAGCAACAAATGATGCCCATCAAGAGCGAGCAAAAGCAAAAGTGCCAGCGAATGAAAGTACTGGCCTAACAACGGGCTTTGCGTCCCGGTTTGCGGATCAATGACATTGGCGATAGCAAACCCGATTTGAAAGTCGATCAACCCACCGGCAATTTGCACCGCTGCCATAACGATCGCCGCAAGCAGCCCAAGCGCCAGCCCGACGAGCACCTCTTTGAAAACAAGCAACATATACATATCATTCAAGGGCAGCGCCGGTTTAGGCACGGCCAAAAACAAAAGCCAGCTGAAAAAAAACGCCAACCCGATTTTGTACGAAGCCGGCACCGTCCGATACGAAAAAAGCGGCATCGCGGCAAAAAACGAAGCGGTGCGGGCGAAGATAAGCAAAAATGCCGGAAAGTGAGTCCATAATTGTTCCATGACCGATCAGCCTATGAAAGAAGCTAAATTGTTGAAAATATCATGGGCGTATGACACCATTTTCGAAAGCATCCACGGCCCAAACAACACGAGCCCAAGCAAGACGGCCACAATTTTCGGCACAAAGGCGAGCGTCTGCTCCTGAATTTGCGTCGCCGCTTGAAAAATGCTGACGACAAGTCCGACAACAAGCGACAACAACAAGAGCGGACCGCAGACAATCAACACAATATAGACACCTTGCTCAGCAAGGCGAATGATGAAATCGGCACTCATGGACGCCACCTATCTTTATTGGAAGCTTTGCAACAGTGATTTGACGACTAAGTGCCAGCCGTCAACAAGAACAAACAATAAAATTTTAAACGGCAGCGAAATCATCACCGGCGGCAGCATCATCATTCCCATCGACATTAAAACACTGGCGACGATCATATCGATGACGAGAAACGGAACAAAAATCATAAACCCCATTTGAAACGCCGTCTTCAGCTCGCTAATCGCGAACGCCGGCACGAGCGCAGTGAGCGGGATGTCGTTGACCGTTTTCGGCGGTTCGGCGCCGCTGTATGATAAAAACAGCGCCAAATCTTGCTGTCTTGTATGTTGGCTCATAAACTGCTTGAGCGGAACAGCGGCGCGTTCGTACGCTTCATCCAAATCAATTTTCTCGGCAAATAGCGGCTCGAGTGCCTGATCATGGATGTCTTTCCATGTCGGCGCCATAATGAAAAACGTCAAAAACAACGCCAGCCCGATCAACACTTGGTTCGGCGGCATTTGCTGCGTGCCGAGCGACGTGCGCACGAACGACAACACGATGACGATGCGCGTGAAACACGTCATCATAATTAAAATGCCGGGAGCAACCGACAAAACGGTAAGCAACAGCAGCAGTTTCACCGATGTCGACACGTGCTCGGGAGCCATGGAATTAAACATATGGATAAATTCATTCATCGCCGGCCGTTCCTTTCTTTTTCAGCCGCTCTAGCCACTCGTTCCGCCTCTCGGCCATTTGTTTCATTTCCTCGGCAAACAGCGCCGAAAATGAGGGCGACGGACTGCCTTCCGTCTTTGTTTTGGCTGCCCAATGTCCGCGCAGCCGGAAGCCGAATCGGCTGAAATCAGCCATCCGTTCAAGCCGTTCGTGATGTTGCGCCAACAGCTCATTTATTTCGTTTTCGTCGCTAATTTCCCGCAATAGTTGAATCGAATCGCCGACGCCGATGACAAGCAGCCGGTTGCCAATTTTAATGAGCTGAACGGAGCGGTTTGTTCCGACGCTCGTCCCGCCGAGGTGCTCGATGACACCTTTTTGGCCGGAAACGAATGGCTGGCGGCGGGAAAGCCATTTCAACAGCATATAAAGAAGAAGGAGAACAAAGGCGGTTGCCCCGATGAGCCGGAGCACATCAGAAGCAGAAACGGCATCGACCGTCTTGTCGGGCGATTGTGTCTGTTGCCCGCCCGGCGCTGACGGCCCGCACGTATCCGGGTGCTGCAGGCAGTCGGCGACCGTCGGGTTTGGGGCGGCCGATGCCGGCGACGCGCTACACATAATGGCTGCCACGAACAAAGCCGCCGCCCATCGCCATATTGCCATCAATACTATCCACCTCTTATCGCTTATCCGATCGTTTTGTTAATCGCTTCAATGACGCGATCCGCCTGAAACGGCTTGACAACGAAATCTTTCGCCCCGGCTTGGATGGCGTCAATGACCATCGCCTGTTGTCCCATCGCCGAGCACATAATGACTTTGGCGTTGCTGTCGATTTTTTTAATTTCCTTGAGCGCCGTAATCCCGTCCATCTCCGGCATCGTAATGTCCATCGTCACAATATCGGGGCGCGTCTCTTTATATTTCTCAATCGCCTGCCGCCCGTCGGCCGCTTCAGCAACGACTTCATGCCCGTTTTTTGTCAAAATGTCTTTAATCATCATCCGCATAAACGCCGCGTCATCGACTACAAGTATTTTTGCCATGTCCGCCTACCTCCTGCAATACCTATTATTTTAGCCGTTTTAACCGATCGCTTTGGCTGGCAATATCGGTGATGCGCACACCAAAGTTTTCATCGATCACCACGACCTCGCCTTTCGCGATCAGCTTGTTGTTGACAAAAATATCGACCGGCTCGCCGGCTAGTTTATCAAGTTCAATGATCGATCCGGCCGACAGCTGCAAAATCTCTTGCACCGAGCGTTTCGTCCGCCCAAGTTCGACCGTCACTTGCAGCGGCACATCAAACAACAGCTCTAAATTGCGCGCCTCCGCTGCGGCAAGCGGCGGGGCGTCGAGCTCAGCAAAATCCGCCGCTTGAATATGCCGCTCAGCCATCCTTGTTTCTTCCTTAGAACGTCCGACCGGTTCATTTGTGAAGCGGCCCGCCGCCGGAGAGGGAGGCATGCCGCCGACATGAGCGTAAGCAGGCGCCGGCTGCGGCTTTTCAAGCGGCATCGCGTCCGCGGGCGATGGTTCGAGCGTGTTTTCCTCCTTTTCTGCTTCTCCGGCCGCCTCCGCCGGCGAACCGAGCAGATGGGCGACAAGTTCTTTGGCAAAATCAACAGGCAACAGCTGCATAATGCTCGAGTCTATTAAAGCGCCGATTTTGAGCCGGAACGACACTTTAATGAAAATGTCCTCGTCCGGCAAATATTCCAATCCTTTTCCTTCGGCTAAATCGAGAAGATGGAGCGCCGGCGGAGAAATGTCCACCCGCTTGCCAAAAACGGTGGACATGGATGTCGCGGCCGATCCCATCATCTGGTTCATGGCCTCCTGAACCGCGCTCAACTGAATCTCCCCAAGCGAACTGTCGGCGGCCGTCCCGTCGCCGCCCAACATTAAATCAGCGATAATGGCCGCATCTTGCTGCTTGATGACAAGCAAATTCGTCCCTAAAAACCCTTCGGTGTAGTTGACTTGGATGGCGACATACGGCTGCGGAAACTCATCAGCCACACTTGTCCGCTCGATGACAGACACGCTCGGTGTGGTAATTTCCACTTTTTGGTTTAATAACATTGACAGCGCCGTCGCCGAACTGCCAAATGAAATGTTGCCAATTTCTCCAAGGGCATCCTGCTCGAGCGGGGCCAAAATGTCGTGAAGCGCCGGAACGTGATCCCGATTGTCCATTCCGCGCAACAGGGCATCGATTTCATCTTGCGATAACATTCCATCATTCATCATGTCCTTCTTCTCCCCCCTCGATCGTCGCTAAAATTTGCACCGCCAGCTTTTTGTTCCGCTTCCCCGGCTGGCCGATAAATTTCGGAATATGGCCGATTTTAACAACAAGCGGCTCATGAATCGACTGCTCGAGCTGAATGACGTCGCCCACCTCGAGCTGAAGAAACTCACCGACGGTGACAACCGCTGTGCCAAGCTCGGCGACAATCGGCAAGCGGGCCGTACGGATGCGCTGTTCAATTCGTCCTGCTTCCTCGGGGGAACGCTCCTTTTTTTGCGCCTGCATCCAATAGTGCACCGACAACCGCGGCATAATCGGCTCTAAAACGACGTGAGGGATGCAAACATTCATCATGCCGCGCGCTTCACCGATTTGCGTGTTGAGCGAAATGACGACGACCGTGTCGTTCGGTGCAATCATACGTAAAAACTGCGGATTGACCTCAAAATCAACGAACAGCGGATCGATCTCCGCCACCGACTCCCATGCATCGCGCCAATGTGCGAACGCCTTGTCAAACAGGCCGGACATGATGCGCGTTTCAATTTCGGTTAGATGGTCCACTTTGTCCATGCTGGCGCCGCGCCCGCCCATCACCCGATCAAGCATGGCATAGGCGATGTTCGGGTTGACTTCCAGCAGCACATGCCCATCCAACGGCGGCACTTCGAAAACGTTAATGATCGTCATCTTTGGAATGGAACGAACGAACTCTTCGTACGGAATTTGATCAGTCGAAGCGACCGAGATTTGCACATATGTGCGCAGCTGGGCGGAAAAAAACGTCGTCAACAAGCGGGCAAAGTTTTCGTGAATGCGCGTTAAACTCCGGATTTGATCTTTGGAAAACCGAAGCGCCCGCCGGAAATCATACGTTTTGATGCGCCGCCCTTCCTCTTCCTTTTTTAGTTCTTCCGCGCTCATTTCCCCGGCTGAAAGCGCGGCAAGCAGTGCGTCAATTTCGCTTTGCGATAATACCTCACCGGCTGTCATGTCACCTTCCCCCCTTTCGACGGCAGGCTACTGGAGGATAAAGGAGGTAATGTAGACGTTCTCCACTTTCCCTTCCTGCATCAATGCGTTAATGTCTTGCTTGAGCCGCTCTTTCAATGCCGCCATTCCTTCCTTCCCTTTAAAGTCGGCCGCTTTCATTTCCGAGAGCTGCTCAATGATTGCATCCTTAATCTGAAAATCGCGTTTTTCTGCCTCTTCTTTCCCTTTATCGCTGTCGGTCTGAATTTTAAATGATATTTTAATATAACGCCCGTCCGCTAAATTCGTTGTCATTTCCGGAATGTCAACTGAACTTTCGGCCAATTCATCAGCACTTGGCGCCCCTTGTTTTTCCTTGCCGGTCATATTCATGACGGCGACAAGCGCCGCCGTGCCGGCTAAGGCAATGACTGCGAGCACGATGACCATCGTTTTGATTACTTTATTCCCTTTCACGGTCCAATCCCCCTGCTTCTGGTAAGCGAAACACACCGACTTGCCGGTAAAATTCGCCTGCGAGCGCTGCGACTTGTTCGACCGTTTCGCGAACGACGAATTTTTTCCCGTTCGTCAGCGTCACAGTTGTATCGGGAAACGCCTCGATTTGTTCAATGTAAAGCGCGTTGAGCATAAACCGTTTGCCGTTGAGCTTCGTTAACGGAATCATCGGCAAGCGGGCATCAGCGCCCGACAACGGCTGACGCCCTACCTCCTATTCTACTTTTTCAAGTTGACAAGCTCTTGCAAAATTTCATCCGATGTCGTAATAATCCGCGTATTTGCCTGAAAGCCGCGCTGAGCGACGATCATTTCCGTAAACTCTTCAGCAAGATCGACATTCGACATCTCAAGCGCGCCGGAGACGATTGTTCCGGTGCCGTTTTCTTGAGGAGGGAAAGCAATCCATTCGTCATCTTCACCAATAATCGTTCCTGAGTTAGCGGTTTCCCTAAATAAATTCCCTCCAACTTTTTCCAGGCCATCACTATTCGGAAACTTAGCAAGCCGAATTCTGCCTGCCACTTGCAATCTTCCTTCACTATCAACATAGTTGACGACTCCGTCGGCGCCAATGCTCATGCTTTGTGCATCCGTTGGCACTTGAATGCGCGCTCGAAATCCCGTAAATGTCCCATTACTATATCCTTCACCGACTAAATACAGACCATCGGCATTGACAATATGCCCCTCTTTATCCAAATAAAAATTCCCCGCCCTCGTAAATAACGGATTCACAAGTTGTCTATTATTGTTCAACTCGCCAAGAATGAAAAACCCATCCCCCGAAATCGCCAAATCGAGCACGCGCCCGGTCGTTTGCAGGCTTCCTTGCGTATGGATCGTGTCGATGGCGGCCAACTGCGAACCGAGCCCGACTTGCTTCGGATTCGTGCCGCCGCGGCCGGCGTTCGGCCCGCTCGCACCGGAAATCGTTTGACTCATCAAATCTTGAAAAACCGTTCTTCCTTTTTTAAAACCATACGTGTTAACGTTGGCAATGTTGTTGCCGATGACATCGAGTTTCGTTTGGAAATTGCGCATGGCGCCAATGCCGGAATACATCGAACGAAGCATTCGTCCCCTCTCCCCTCTATTCGTTTTGTTCGACTGTTATCACCGCATCAGCGGCAATCGTCGTCCCGCTATCGAGCCCGAGAACAATGTTCCCGTCTTTTTGCGTCACCGATTTTACAACCGCGCTCATCGCTGCGTCGCCTTCTTGCCAATGCACCGTTTTGCCGATCCAGCCGCTGTAGCGCAACAGCGCATCGCGCCCGTTTGTTTGCACCCATTGTTCCATGAGACCAGCGATGTTCATCATTTGCTCAAGCGATGAAAAACTCGCCATTTGCGCAATGAACTCTTTATCTTCCATCGGGTTGAGCGGATCTTGGTTTTGCAGTTGGACAAGCAAAATTTTCAAAAAATCGTCTTTGCCAAGAATTTGGTTGCCCGTCTTGCGTTCCGGCTGAGACGCGTTTGCCAGCCATAAACTGGCATCGATCGTGTTCGTTGCCATCATCGTCCCCCCTTATCCATCCACCTCTACCCCGTCAAGTCCAAATGGGGAAGAGGGAGGCGATTGTTCTCGTTTTTGTTCTTGCTTTGATCCGCTTTGCTGCCGCCCGTCGCGGCGGTGCTCGGAGTACGGCGGCGCTGCGCCGTCATAATCGGACCAAATCGTCCATTTCTCCACTGTAACTTGACTGGCATCAAGCAGCTGAACAAGCTGCGGCAAGTGGGTGCGGATTAGCTGTTCCGCCGCATCGGTCGCCACAAGCAGCTTGGCAGTCAATTTTCCGCTTTCTTGCGCCATTTTCACCGTCACCGTCCCAAGATGTTCCGGGTGAAGGCGAATGACAAGCTGCATGGCACCGCTTGGCAGCTTCATCCATCGGCCAAGTTGCAGCGCACGGGCCACTTGCTCGACAAACGAACTTTCATTCCTTGCTTCCATCCCACCCATCTCATGGCCGACGGGAACGAATGAAGTCAATGAAAAAGGGGCATGGTTTGCCGAAACAAGCGCATGGCCATGCAGCAGCTGGCGGGCGTCTTCCCGGTGCGGCAAAGCGCTTGACCCATAAGCGGTGGAAGCGAAAGGCGAGCGGCCGGCGGCGGAAAACGGTATAGGGCGGGCGGATTCTCGTCCGGCGTCCCCGAACGGAGACGGCGAGTGTGACGCAAACCATTGGTTTTCACCGTTTGAACGCCCAAAGATTCCTTTTCCGGCTCCTTCTGCTTGTTTACTTGGCCAACCCGCACCGGCTTCCCCGCTATGTTCATCCATCTGTTGAAAAACATGCTGGACGGCCGGCAACGTCTTGACCTTTGCGTCTCCTTCGCTCATCCCCTCGTTTCCCCCGGCAAACGCCAAAGCTTCACCGCTGTTGTGTACAGCCGCCGGGGGACCGTTTAGAAGGTCGGTAGCGCCAACGTGCATAGTTGAAACAGCCGTCCATAACAGCTCTGTCCGTTCGTCTGCCCTTCGCGGCTTCTTGTCTTCCGGCTCGGATGGCTGCTCAATCCCCTCCTCAACCGGCAGCTTTCCAGTTTGCATTTGCGCCAATAATGCCGCAAATGCACTAGGCACCGCTGTCTCTTTTTTCACTGCCGGCTCTGCCTCCGTGCCCGTTGGCTGCGGCGCAGCCGCTGCGATCGTCACTTTCATTCAGCCGCCCCCTCTCTCATCGCCCATTTATGCAATGACGAAAGCAAGTTTGCCGCCTGTTCGGCCGGCATTTGTTCCAAAATGGCGGCCGCTTTGTCGCCATCGAGCCGGCTCAGCACATCGAGCGCCTCGGCGTCCGGCAGCTTGGCTAAAATAGCCGCAGCCTGTTTGTCTGACATGGCATCGTACATGCCGACGACATCTGCCGCCATAGCTGCCTGCTCGCCGCCCTTTTCCTGTTCGATCCGTTGCGCTTCACGCGTCGACAGCCGGGCGATTTCCTCGTCTTTTGCCGCCAGTTCGCTTTTTAACTGCTCGATTTGTTTTTTCTGTTTGGCGATCGTTTGCTTTTGCTGCCTGATCGCCCGCTGTTGCGTCTCGATCGTGTTGGTCAGCGTCTTCTCTTTCTTCTTCCAGTCAAGCCAATCGGCGACGAACGGGACGCTGTCCACCCATTGTTTCGTCTTCGCCGCCATATCAATGCCGGCCGCCTTTGCAATCAGCAAGAGGAAGAAAGCCGCAAAAAGACTCGGGATGACAACAACGAACAAAATCCATTGCCATCGGCTTGTCGTTTCTTCTTGCTGAAGTTTGCTGCTTGCCATCTATAACTCTCCTTGCCGTGCAAAGCGCTGGACAGCTATTTCATCAAGCAGGCGGTTTTCCACTTCTTTCTCGCGCTGCTCTATCCACCGCCGCACGCGCTCTTGCATTTTCTCATACTTTTTCACTTCAATATTGAGCTCAATGAGGCGTTGCTGCCGGTGTTGCATTTGTTCGCGCGCTTGCATGACGATGAGCTGATAATGGTCAATGGTCCGCTGCAAGTTCCCGATATATTGCAACATATGGCGAACCGCACCGACAGACAGTCCGGCCCGCAACTGTTCATCCCTTGCCGCATCGCATTTTTCTTTTTCCTTAAGGAGGTTATACAGCGCCTCGGCTGCTTGTTCAAACCGGCGAACCGCCTCTTCGTACTCGCCAAGCGCCTTCTCCTTTTCTTTCTCTTTCATCGTTAATACTTTTTGCAGTCGAAACGTTGGCGCCACGCTTTCTCCCCTCCCTTAGCGCCCGAAAGCCGCCCTGCGATGTCGTCATCCCGATGACATTAGGCGGAGAAGGGCATCAATGCTTTCGGCGCGCGTCGTTTTTTCGTCGATCTCTTGACGGCAAAACGCCATAATTTGCGGATAAAATTGAATCGCCTCATCAATTTCTAAGGAAGATCCGCGCTTGTACGCCCCTATTTGAATTAAGTCCTCCGAATCTATATAAGTAGAAAGGAGGCGGCGGAGCCGGCTCGCCGCTTCGCGATGCTCCGCGCTAATAATATGGGGCATGACGCGGCTGACGCTTTTGAGCACGTTGATCGCTGGGTACTGGCCTTTATTGGCTAACTGACGCTCGAGCACAAAATGGCCGTCCAAAATGCCGCGCACCGCATCGGCAATCGGCTCATTCATATCGTCACCGTCCACAAGCACCGTGTAAAAAGCGGTAATCGTGCCCAAATCGCTCGTCCCGGCCCGCTCAAGCAACTTCGGCAGCAAGGCAAACACCGACGGCGTATAGCCCTTTGTGGTCGGCGGTTCACCGACGGCCAATCCAATTTCCCGCTGCGCCATCGCGACGCGGGTGACCGAATCCATCATCAGCATGACATTCGCTCCTTGATCGCGGAAATATTCGGCAATCGCCGTCGCGGTGTATGCCCCTTTGACGCGCATGAGCGCCGGCTGATCCGAGGTGGCGACGACGACAACAGAGCGGGCCAAACCTTCCGGACCGAGATCGCGCTCCAAAAATTCACGCACTTCGCGGCCGCGCTCGCCGATCAAAGCGATGACGTTCACATCAGCCGATGTGCGGCGGGCGATCATCCCCATGAGCGTGCTCTTGCCGACGCCGGAGCCGGCAAAAATGCCGACGCGCTGGCCTTTGCCGACCGCCAGCAAGCTGTCGATGACGCGCACGCCGACTTCGATCGGTTCGACAATCGGCGGCCGGGTGAGCGGGTTCGGCGGATCGCGGTCAACCGACACCGGCTTCAGCCCAGGCGGCGGCGCACTTCCGTCAAGCGGCCGGCCGAGCGGGTCGAGAACAGAGCCGATGAGCGCATCGCCAACGTATACTTCAAGCGGCTTGCCAGTCGCTTCAACAAGGCAGCCAGGGGCGATATGGGCCATCGAAGAGAAGGGCATCAGCAAAACGCACTGCTCGTGAAAGCCGACAACTTCGGCGGGAATTTTTCGGCCGCCGCCCGTTTCATGAATGTAGCAAAGGTCGCCGATCGAGCTTTCCGGCCCTTTCGACTCGGTCATTAATCCGATGACACGCGATATTTTGCCGAATCGTTTATATAAATCAGCGGCAGCGATTTCGTCAAGAAGCGCCTGCCAATTCAGGGGACATTCCCTCCTTCAACCGCCTGGAAAGCGCCTCGCGCAACCGCTCGAGCTGCATATCGACGCCGGCATCGATGCGCCCGAACGGCGTTTCCACGAGGCAACCGTATTCCGGCAATGTATCGTCCGGATAAATAAACAACTCGACGTGGTGCGGGAAAACGGACTTTAGCAATTCCCGCTGTCCGGCTACCGTTTCGTAACAATCCGGATGCACGTAAACGGACACTTCTGTTTGCCGGCGCACCTCGTGCAACACTTGGCGCACGAGCGGCAAAAACGCGGTCCGGTCGCTTTCAAGTGTGGTGCCAATAATGCGTTCGGCTGCTTTCAGCGCCACTTCGAGCATCGTTTCAGCCGCCGATTCAAGCTGGGCATAAAACTCATCATTTGCCCGTTCCGCTAGGCGGCGGGCTTGTTCGATCCATTCGCGGCGCTCGCTTAGCGCCTCATCGCGCCCGGCGGCATAGCCATCTTCATACCCTTGGGTGCGCGCTTCCTGCATGAGCCGTTCTTTCTCGTGCCGCCATTGCTCTTGTTCACGGACTAGCTGTTCGCGCACCGTCTCGTAATATTGCTCAGCTTGGCGGCGAAGCTCAGCTGCCTCCTCTTTGGCAGCGGCGATCGCTTCCATTTCCCGTTGGCGGTCGTCTGCACATGACGGGTCATCCAAAACATAACGCTGCACAGCAATCGTCTTTTTGCCGGTGCGGGCCGTCACTATCGGCGCTTTAATGACATTAGACAATAATATCATCTCCTCCCCCGCGGGCGATGACAATTTCCCCGGTCTCCTCGAGACGGCGGATCACCGCTACAATGCGCGATTGCGCCTCTTCCACATCACGCAGCCGGACCGGGCCCATATATTCCATCTCTTCTTTGAACGTCTCCGCCATTCTCGTTGACATATTGCGGAAGACGATGTCTTTCACTTCGTCGCTCGCCACTTTCAGCGCCAGCATGAGATCGCTGTTGTCCACTTCGCGGATGACCCGCTGAATCGCGCGGTTATCAAGCGTTACGATATCCTCGAAGACAAACATCCGCTTTTTAATTTCTTCGGCCAGTTCCGGGTCTTGCAGTTCCAAAGCGTCTAAAATCGTTCGCTCCGTGCTGCGGTCGACTTGGTTTAATACTTCAACGACCGCCTCAACGCCGCCGGCTTGCGTGTAATCTTGCACCACAGTCGCCGATAGCCGCCGCTCGAGAATTTGCTCGACTTCGTTAATAATTTCCGGCGACGTGCTGTCCATGAGCGCAATGCGCCGGGCGACGTCGGCCTGCATCTCCTGCGGCAGCGCCGATAAAATCTGCCCTGCTTGCGCCGGCTCCAAATATGACAAAATAAGAGCGATCGTTTGCGGATGTTCGTTTTGAATAAAGTTTAGCAGCTGCATCGGATCCGCTTTGCGGGCGAAATCAAACGGTCTCACCATGAGCGCCGATGTCAAGCGGTTAATAATGTTCATTGCCTTGTCCGGGCCGAGCGCCTTTTCAAGCACTTCTTTTGCGTAGGCGATACCACCTTGGGCGATGTAGTCTTGTGCTAAAGCGAGCTGGCGAAACTCTTCGAGCACTTCTTCTTTTTGTTCAACCGTTACTTGGCGGACGTTGGAAATTTCAAGCGTCAGCTTTTCTATTTCTTCTTCCGATAAATGTTTGTAGACGGAGGCCGACACATCCGGGCCGAGGGAAATGAGCAGGATGGCCGCTTTTTGCCTGCCCGACAACCCGCCTTTCCGTTCGCGCTTTGCCATACGTCGTTCCCCCTACTCTTCTGATAGCCACGTTTTTAATAGTTTGGCAAACTCATCCGGCTTTTCTTTTGCCAACCGCTCAAGCTGCCGGCGGCGCAACGTCGCCTCCGTCTCCGGCGGCTCCGGCAGCTCCGATTCTGCCGGGAGCGGCGGCGTAAATACGAACTCTTCGTCCTCTCCTTCATCTTCGCGACGGCGGCGCAACCAAAGGAATAACAGAAGCGCGATCAGCAACAACGCCCCTGCTCCAGCCGCATACCACCACCATGCCGGCCGAACCGGCGCCGGTTCAGTGAATGTCGGCTTGCCGTTAAACTTTTGCACCGAGACGACGATGCGGCTGTTGACGTCTTCGTCAGTCAATGGTTGTGATTCGCCTTTGTCAATCGACGTCCGGACGATCGTTCCTAATAGTTTTTGAATATCATTGACCGCCTCTGGCGGCAGCGAGTTCGGGTCGTCCGGATCCGGCGGCTCGACCACCACTTGAATGCCTAAGTCGCGAATTTTATATGGGCTTTCCACAATTTGCTTTTTAATTTTGTTGACTTCATTGTTGATCGTTTCTTCGGTCCGCTCATAGTCCCCGGTTGTTCCGCCGTTGGCTCCTTGGTAGCCCGGCACTTCGTTCGTTCCCGTTCCGGCTGTGCCGCCCGGCGGCGCTCCGCTTCCCGAATACGTTTCTTTAATGCGTTGGACGCTAACGGCGATTCCTTCGTTGTCCTTTTCGTCAACAGGAACGACTAAGTTTTCTTCCCGCCTTTCCTGCGTAAAGTCGACGTCAGCCGTCACGGAGACGACGACTTTGTCTTGCCCCATCATCGTGCCGAGCATTCGCTGCACTTCGCGTTGAATATCGCGTTCAATTTGTTTTTTGATTTGTTGCTGCGAGGCGAATGTCGTCCCTGTCGAATTTTCGCCGTCATTTTTTAAATCGAAATACTCAAAAAACTGATTCATAATGACGATATTATCTGTAGAGAGATTCGGAACACTTTTGGCGACGAGATGATACAGCGCCCGGATTTGCTCGTCGCTGAACTGATAGCCCGGCTTCGTCCTCAGCACAATCGAAGCCGAGGCTTCCCCTTTTTCATCCGAAACAAATACGCTCGGCTGCGGGAGGTTGATCATCACTTTCGCATCCTCGACGCCGTCGATCGTTTTCATTAAGTTGGCGAGCTCGGTTTGCATCGCCTTCAGTTTCACCATATTAAATTCGTTATCGGTCATGCCGAAGCTCGCGTTTTGGCCAAAAAATGAATAGTCGATGACCCCGCTGTTCGGAATGCCCTCGGCGGCCAGCTCGACCTTCAGCGCATCGACTTGCTCTTTCGGCACTTTAATTGTCGTGCCGCCATCCGTCACCTCGGCGGGAACGCCGCGCTGATCCAGCGTCGCCTTGATTTGCCCGGCTTCTTGCGGCGTTAAATTGCTGTATAAAGGCACCATTTCCGTCCTCGTGGCGAAAAAAATTCCAATACCGACGGCAAAAAGCACCACCGCTGTTCCGCCTATAGCCATCCGCTTTTGGTTTTTTGTCCGCTCTTGCCAAAACAAACGAGCGCGGCCCCACCACTCTTTCCATTTGCTGTTCATACAATTCCCCCGATCATCCAGCCATACAGCCATTTGCTGCCATCGCCTCGCATCGGCAGCAGCCTCCATATGTATTTCAGCTTATGGCCGCTACAACGGCATACGCATCATTTCCTGATACGCCTCAATCGCCTTGTTGCGGATCTCAAGCGTCAGCTGCAGCGCAATGCTTGCCTTTTGCGCTGCGATCATCACGTCATGCAACTGAACGTTCTCCCCGCGGACGAGTTTTTCTGTCAGCGCATCCGCCTGAATTTGCGCGTCGTTTACGTTGTTGAGCGCCTCTTTTAAAAAAGCGGCAAACTGTTTTTGCACTACAGCCGGCTTCGCCGGGCCCGGGGCGGCGGCCGCCGGTGTCAGCCCAACGCGGCTTGCTCCGTCGATCATGACACATCCTCCTTATGGGCTATTTTCCAATTTCGAGCGCCTTCATCAACATCCCTTTTGAGGCGTTCAGCGCAGTGACGTTCGCCTCATAGGAACGTGTCGCACCGATCAAGTCGACCATTTCTTTGAGCGGGTCGACATTCGGCAGACGGACGTAGCCGTCGGCGCCCGCATCCGGATGGTCCGGGTCATAGACGAGTTTAAACGGAGCCGGATCGTCAGCAATTTCACGCACCCGAACGCCGCTGCCGACAGCTTCAGCGCGGCCGAGGGCAGCCTGCAAATAACTCGAAAACTGTTCACCGCGCGGCTCGATGATGACGACTTTGCGGCGGTACGGCTCCCATTCCCCGTTGACAAAACGGGCTCTTGTCGTATCAACGTTGGCGATGTTGGACGAAATGACGTCCATGCGCAGCCGTTGGGCAGTGAGCGCCGACGCTGAGATGTTTAAGCTTTGAAACACGGACACAGCCTATTTCCCTCCTTTGATCACTGTCTTTAGCGTATTGAATTTGCCGTTTAACCGCTCAATCAGAGCGTTATAATAAATTTGGTTTTCCGCCAATTTCGACATTTCTTGGTCGATATCGACACTATTTCCATTATGATTGTAACTGATGCTGGCATTGGTCGTCACGACAATTTTTCCATTTTGTTCGTTGCGAAACGGAAAATGGCGCGGGTCTGTCCGTTTGGCCTCAAGCTGAAGCGCCCGATCGAGCTCGGCCTGAAAACGCACGTCTTTCGTCTTATAGCCCGGCGTATCGGCGTTAGCAATGTTGTCAGCAATCGCCTGTTGGCGGAGCGAAGCATAATGGAGCCCTTGTTCAAGCCAACGGATCGTCGATGAAAACAGCGACAATGGAATCCCCTCTTTTATCCTATTTTTCGACAATTTCTGCTAGTTTTCATTTTACGGGAAGGAAAACCTAATGTATAGCCGGAACTTGGTACTATTTTTCTGCCAACCGATAAGGCGGCCGAAGAAGATGAAAAAAGAAACACCCGCCGGACAAACATGTCTGGCGGGTGTTGGAGCGTTCGTTCAGCTTGATTTTAATTTTTCCAGTTCAGTTAAAAACTTGTCATTTAACACTTTAATATACGTCCCTTTCATGCCGAGCGAACGTGATTCAATGACCCCGGCGCTCTCAAGCTTGCGCAGGGCGTTGACGATCACCGAACGGGTAATGCCGACGCGGTCAGCAATTTTGCTGGCGACAAGCAGCCCTTCCGTTCCGTCAAGCTCTTCGAAAATATGTTCAATCGCCTCGAGTTCGCTGTAGGAAAGCGAGCTGATCGCCATTTGCACGACCGCCTTGCTGCGTGCTTCCTCTTCGATTTCCTCCGTTTTTTCGCGCAAAATCTCCATGCCGACGACCGTTGCGCCATACTCGGCTAAAATCAAGTCGTCGTTATCAAACTCGCGGTCAAGGCGCGACAAAATGAGCGTGCCGAGCCGTTCCCCCCCACCGTTGATCGGAACAATCGTCGTCAAGCCGGTTTTAAACAAGTCACGATTTTCCACTGGAAATGCCGTATATTCGCTATTAATATCGATATTAGGAGACGTTTCCGTAATGTTGAACAAGTTTCTCGTATATTCTTCCGGAAACTGCCGCTCCTCAAGCATCCGTTTCATCCGCTCGTTTTCGATCGATTGCTTGACGGCAAATCCGAGCAGTTTGCCGCGGCGGCTGACAACGAACACGTTCGCTTCAATGACGTCGCAAAGCGTTTCCGCCATTTCTTTAAAATTGACCGGTCGCCCGGCTGCTTTTTGCAGCATGGCATTAATTTTTCGCGTTTTCTCTAGCAAATTCATTGGTTCCATCTCCTCCTCATAAAATAAACTCGCTTAAATCTTTGTTTTTCACGATGGTGCCGAGTTTTTGTTCGACGTATTGCGGCGTGATGACGACTCGATCGAGTCCGATATCCGGCGCCTCAAACAGCAAATCTTCAAGCAGTTTTTCCAAAATCGTATGGAGCCGGCGCGCGCCGATATTGTCAGTCGTCTGGTTCACTTCAAACGCCACTTCGGCAATCTTACGAATAGCATCGTCAGAAAATTCAAGATTTATACCTTCTGTCGCTAAAAGCGCCTGATATTGTTTAATGAGCGCGTTATTCGGCTCGACTAATATACTTACGAAATCGTCAACCGAAAGTTTCGTTAATTCGACGCGAATCGGAAACCGGCCTTGCAGCTCGGGAATCAAATCCGATGGCTTCGCCATATGAAACGCGCCGGCTGCAATAAATAAAATATGATCTGTTTTGACCGGCCCGTATTTTGTCATGACCGTCGATCCCTCGACAATCGGCAAAATGTCGCGCTGCACCCCTTCGCGCGAGACGTCGGCCGAGCCGGACGCCGATCCGCTGCGGGCAATTTTATCAATTTCATCGATAAAGATGATGCCGGACTGCTCAGCGAGGCGAACCGCCTCTTGCGTCACCTCATCCATATCGATCAGTTTTTGCGCCTCTTCATTGATAAGCACCTTGCGCGCCTCGCTCACCTTTAGGCGTCGCTTTTTGCGCCGCCGCGGCATTAAGCTGCTGAGCGCATCCTGCATATTCATGCCCATCTGTTCAATGCCCGCCCCTTGCAAAAAGTCAAAGAGCATCGGCGGCTGCTCCTCTATTTCAATCGTGACCATCTCGTTTTCGAGTTGGCCGTTTGCCAGCTGCCAGGCGACTTGGCGCCGCTTTTGCTCCACTTGTTCATCGTCGTGGCTGTGGCCGCTGTCCGGTTGGCCCGCTTGACTGCCAAACAACAGCTCGAGCGGGTTTTTGATCGTTTGCTTTTGCTTGCCCGGAACGAGCAATTCCACAAGCCGTTTATTCGCTTGCTGCTCGGCCCGGTCTTTCACGTCATTCATTTTCCGCTCTTTCACAAGCCTGACGGACGTTTCGACCAAATCGCGCACCATCGATTCAACGTCACGGCCGACATAGCCGACTTCCGTAAATTTCGTCGCCTCGACTTTGATAAACGGCGCCCCGACAAGTTTGGCGAGCCGGCGGGCAATCTCCGTCTTCCCGACCCCCGTCGGGCCGATCATTAAAATGTTTTTCGGCATCACTTCATCGCGCAATTTTTCATCGAGCAAACTGCGGCGATACCGGTTGCGGAGCGCAATCGCCACCGCCTTTTTCGCCTCTTTTTGTCCGACGATAAACTGATCGAGCTTCTCGACAATTTGCCGTGGAGTCAATGTTTCCGCCATCATCGGCCCCCCTTTTTTACAACTCTTCGACAATAATATGGCCGTTCGTATAAACGCAAATGTCAGCGGCAATCTCAAGCGCGGCTTTCGCAATCGCTTTGGCCGTCATCGAGCCGCCGGCATACTGCTTCAAGGCACGCCCGGCGGCAAGCGCATAGTGGCCGCCCGACCCGATGGCGAGCATGCCGTCATCCGGTTCAATCACTTCACCAGTGCCGGAAATCAACAGCAAATGTTCCTTGTCCATGACAATCAACATTGCCTCAAGGCGGCGCAGCACTTTATCGCTTCGCCACTCTTTCGCCAGCTCAACGGCCGCGCGCGGCAAGTTGCCGTTGAATTGTTCGAGCTTGCCTTCAAACATCTCAAACAGCGTAAACGCGTCGGCCACCGAGCCGGCAAAACCGGCAAGCACTTTGCCATGAAACAAGCGCCGCACTTTCTTCGCCGTATGTTTCATGACGACCGCGTTGCCGAACGTCACTTGGCCGTCGCCGGCCATCGCCGCCGCACCGTTATGGCGGATGGCAAAAATCGTCGTCGCATGAAAGCGTTCCATCGTTCCCCCTCCTTACGCGCGCGCTATGCCCGCGGATGCGCCTGCAAATAAATGTGCCGCAAACGGTCTTTCGTCACATGGGTGTACACTTGCGTCGATGATAGATGCGCATGGCCGAGCAGCTCCTGCACAGAGCGAAGATCCGCCCCTTCGTTAAGCAAATGGGTCGCAAACGTATGGCGCAACACGTGCGGGCTGATGTTTTGCGTCAGCGCCGCCGCTTCAACGATCCGGTCTAAAATGTGGCGCACCCCCCGGGGCGTGAGCGGGTTGCCGCGGGCGTTGACAAACAAATACCGGTGATCTGCCGGCAGCCGCCTGATCAGTTCGCGCCGTCCGTCGTCGAGATACCGTCGGAGCGCTTCCTTAGCGGGGCGGCCAAACGGAACGTAGCGTTGCTTGCCTCCTTTCCCATGAATCAGCACCGTATCTGCAGCAAAATCAAGGTCGGACAAGTGAATGTGACAACATTCACTAACTCGGGCGCCAGTGGCGTACAGCAGTTCCAACAGTGCTGCGTTGCGCTGGCCGATGGCGGTATTTCCATCATTGACACGAAACAGTGCTTCTAATTCTTCGCGATATAAAAAATTAGGAATTTTTTGCTCTTTTTTCGGCAGTGACGCAAGCGCAAACGGGTTTTCGGCCGCCCGTCCTTCGCGCAGCAAAAACTTGTAAAAGCTGCGCAAGCTCGAAATTTTACGGGCGACCGAACGGCTCGTCAAATGCTGGCTATACAGTTTCGTCAAATACAAGCGGACGTCGCTGTAGGCCACTTGGTCAAGCTCATGGATCCCTTCTTCGTTCATGAATTGGAAAAACTGCTCAATATCGCGCCGGTAGCACGCAATAGTATATTGTGAATAATTTTTCTCGATTTGTAAATATTCCATGAATAATTGTAACGCAAATGTTGCATTTTCCATCGCCTCACCCCGCAATGCTTCTACATCGTACCATATGTTCCCTTGCGGCGCAACTATTTTTTCTAAAATTCTGAATTGTACTCAATACTCGGTTACGTTTCCGGCTGTTCTTCATAATCGCATGCTGTGCATTGCACTTGCACACCTTTTTTCAGCTTTTTCTCGACGAGCAGGCTGCCGCATTTCGGGCATGGACGGGCAAGCGGCTTATCCCACGAGACGAAATCGCACTCCGGGAAACGACTGCAACCGTAAAAGATTCGCTTTTTCTTTGTGCTGCGCTCGACAATCTCCCCTTCGCGGCATTTCGGGCATTTGACGCCGATTTCTTTGACGATCGGCTTCGTATGACGGCATTCCGGGAAATTGGAGCAGGCGATAAATTTGCCGAAGCGGCCCATTTTGTACACCATCGGGCTGCCGCACACCTCGCAGTCGATGCCGGCCGGCTCATCCTTAATCTCTACTTCGCGCATTTCTTTTTCCGCCACTTTCAGCCGTTTCTCAAACTCGCGATAAAATTCATCGACAACTTTGATCCATTCCTCTTTCCCTTCTTCAATTTCGTCTAACTCTTTTTCCATCTTCGCGGTAAACTCAACGTCAATGATTTCCGGGAAAAACTCAAGCATCAATTCGACGACGATTTCCCCAAGTTCCGTTGGGACGAACCGCTTGTTCTCAAGCACTACGTAGTTGCGTTTTTGAATTGTATCAAGCGTCGGGGCATAGGTCGACGGGCGGCCGATGCCGAGCTCCTCTAACGTTTTGACGAGGCGCGCTTCCGTATAGCGCGGCGGCGGTTGGGTGAAATGTTGCTTTGGGTCGATCGCCTCACTTTCGACTGTCTCCCCTTCCGCTAGATCCGGAAGCAGCCGGTTTTGCTCTTCCGTTTGATCGTCCGTTCCTTCAATATACACTTTCATAAACCCTGGAAACTTCACTGTCGACCCGCTCGCGCGGAATACGACGCCGTTGTTCTCGAGCTCAACGCTCATCGTATCAAGCACGGCCGCCGTCATTTGACTGGCGATAAACCGTTCCCAAATGAGTTTATACAACCGGAATTGGTCGCGCGTCAAATACGGCTTCACGTTCTCCGGGTCGCGAAACGCCGCTGTCGGGCGGATCGCCTCGTGGGCATCCTGAGCGTTCGTGCCTTTCTTCTCTTTTCGCTTCTCTTGATTGACGTACGCGGCACCGAATTTGGCCTCAATATACGCCGCCGCCTCTTGCTGCGCCGTTTCGGCGATGCGCGTCGAATCGGTGCGCATGTACGTGATCAACCCGACCGTCCCCTCGCTGCCGAGGTCGATCCCCTCGTACAGCTGTTGGGCGATCATCATCGTCTTTTTTGTGCGGAAATTCAGCTTGCGCGCCGCCTCCTGTTGCAGCGACGACGTTGTAAACGGCGGCACCGGGCTTCGTTTTCGCTCCCGTTTTGTCACCGTTTTCACGGTAAACGCAGACCCGTTCAAGCGGGCGAGCACCGCTTTGACGTCCGCTTCCGTTTTTAACTCGCGCTTTTCACCGTCCACCCCGTAAAACGAAGCCGCAAACGTCTCGTCCCCTTTTTGAAACGTCGCTTGAATCGTCCAATACTCTTGCGGCTGAAACTGACGGATTTCTTTTTCCCGGTCGATGATCAGACGCAGTGCAACTGATTGGACACGGCCGGCACTTAACCCTTTTTTCACTTTTTTCCATAAGAGCGGGCTGATGTTATAGCCGACAAGACGGTCGAGCACGCGCCGCGCCTGTTGGGCGTCAACAAGATTCATATTGATGGAGCGCGGCTGTTGGAACGATTGTTTAATGGCGTCTTTTGTAATTTCATGAAAAACAACGCGGCAATCGGAGTGAATATC
Source organism: Geobacillus sp. BK01 (assembly GCF_052220245.1). Lineage (NCBI taxonomy): Bacteria > Bacillati > Bacillota > Bacilli > Caryophanales > Anoxybacillaceae > Geobacillus > Geobacillus sp. BK01. The sequence goes on along the minus strand of NZ_JBQPTH010000005.1, from coordinate 50,837 downwards.
GAGATTAAGCATGTTAGCCAAATGCCAGGCGATCGCCTCCCCTTCCCGGTCCGGGTCGGCGGCAAGAAACACTTTTTTCGCCTTTTTGGCCGCCGTTTTCAACTCTTTAATCACTTGGCCTTTGCCACGGATCGTAATGTATTTCAGCGCGTAGCCGCGGTCTATATCAACGCCCATCTGGCTTTTTGGCAGATCACGAACGTGCCCCATCGAGGCTTTGACCGTATATTTTTTTCCTAAGTACCGTTCGATCGTCTTCGCTTTCGTTGGCGATTCGACGATAACTAAGTAGTCTGACATCCATCTTCCACCCCTAGGAAGTAAATTGAAATCTTCATTATTATTAATGATTATTGCCGCATTTGTCAAACATGATCATTATACGTACGGGAATTCGGCGATGATGTCTTCCGCCTCCTGCACTAGTTTTGCCCCGTGCTGAATGAGCGTATTCGGCCCGACAGCTTCGGCCGCCCCGATCGGGCCGGGGACAGCGAACACTTCCCGTCCTTGTTCGAGCGCATACGCGGCGGTAATGAGCGAGCCGCTTTTCTGTTTCGCCTGCACGACAAGCGTACCGAGCGACAGCCCGCTGATGATGCGGTTGCGCGCCGGAAACTGCCACGCCTGCGGCTTCGTTGCCGGCGGATGTTCCGCAATGACGAGCTGGCCATCCATAAGGAGCCGGGCGAATGGCCGGTGCGCTTTCGGGTAAACATGATCCAGCCCGCCGGCAATGACCGCGATCGTCGTTCCGCCGTGCCTGACGGCAAGCCGATGGGCATGAATGTCGATGCCGGCAGCGAGCCCACTGACGATCGTCCATCCGGCGGCCGCAAGCGGCGGCACAAGCTTGTCAAGCGCTTCGATTCCGTCTTTGGTCGGGCGCCGCGTGCCGACGATGCTGATCAACTTTGGTTCTTGAAGCAAGGCGATGTTTCCTTTTGCATACAGCACCCATGGCGGAGCGTAAATATGCTTTAAGAGCGGCGGGTAGCCGGCATCGAATACGGTCATAACGTGAACGCGTCGCGCTTCATACGTTTTAATGAGCCGATGAAGATCAATGGAATGCAAATCGCGGAAAAAAGCGGCAAATTGCTGAGAAGTAAGCGGAACGAGCGAACGGAGAGATTGAGGAGACATAGAAAACGGAATCGCAAGCGTCGGGTCCACGTCAAGCAGACAACGGATTGTCTTCCAGCCGGCCCCCCGGCAATGGTGAAGATGAATGAGCCGGTCGCGAACCGTATCGTACATACCATTCTCCTTTCTGCGCCAATGGTAAACAGCACCCCGCACGATAGCGTGCGGGGCTCCGTCTTAATGCGTTTTACATTTTTCGTACAATCCGCGCTCTTTTAGGACGGAAATAAGCGTTTCACCGATGACGGCCGGCGTTTCCGCCACTTTAATGCCGCATTCGGTCATCTTTTTGATTTTTTCCGCCGCCGTGCCTTTGCCGCCGGAAATGATGGCGCCCGCGTGGCCCATCCGTTTGCCCGGAGGCGCCGTCTGTCCGCCGATAAAGCCGACGACCGGCTTCGTCATGTTCGCTTTCACCCATTCGGCCGCTTCTTCTTCCGCCGTGCCGCCGATTTCGCCGATCATAATGACCGCGTACGTCTCCTCGTCTTCGTTAAACGCCTTCAGCACATCGATGAAGTTCGTGCCGTTGACCGGGTCGCCGCCAATGCCGACCGCCGTCGATTGGCCGATGCCGGCTTGCGTCAATTGATGAACCGCTTCATACGTCAGCGTGCCGGAGCGCGAGACGATGCCGACGTGCCCTTTTTTATGGATATAGCCCGGCATAATGCCGATTTTGCACTCTTCCGGCGTAATGACGCCCGGGCAATTCGGGCCGATGAGGCGAGTCTTTTTCCCTTCCATGTACCGCTTCACTTTCACCATATCGAGCACCGGAATGCCTTCGGTGATGCAGACGACAAGATCAAGCCCGGCGTCGACCGCTTCCATAATGGCGTCTGCGGCAAACGCCGGCGGAACGTAAATGACCGAGGCGTTCGCGCCTGTTTTTTCGACCGCTTCGGAAACGGTGTCAAACACCGGCACGCCTTCGACTTCCGTGCCGCCTTTGCCCGGCGTAACACCGCCGACAATATTCGTGCCGTACTCGATCATCTGCTTAGTATGGAACAGCCCTTGCGAACCGGTAATCCCTTGTACGATGACTTTCGTGTCTTTATTGACAAAAACGCTCACATGTCTCCCTCACTTTCTTAACGTACTAGCTCAACAATTTTTTGCGCGCCATCCGCCATCGATTCCGCCGCCGTAATGTTTAAGCCCGATTCTTGCAAAATCTTTTTCCCGAGCTCGACGTTCGTGCCCTCAAGACGGACGACAAGCGGAAGCGTGAGGCCGACTTGCTTCGTCGCTGCGACGATGCCGCTCGCGATGACATCGCATTTCATAATGCCGCCGAAAATGTTGACGAAAATGCCTTTCACGTTCGGGTCCGACAAAATGATTTTGAACGCTTCCGTCACTTTTTCCTCGCTGGCGCCGCCGCCGACATCGAGGAAGTTGGCCGGCTCGCCGCCGTAATATTTGATGATGTCCATCGTCGCCATCGCCAAGCCGGCGCCGTTGACCATGCAGCCGATGTTGCCGTCAAGGGCGATGTAGTTCAAGTCGTATTTCGATGCTTCAACCTCTTTCGGATCTTCTTCGTCCAAATCGCGGTATTCGAGCACGTCCGGGTGGCGGTACAACGCGTTCGAATCAAAGTTCAGCTTCGCGTCAAGCGCCATCACTTTGCCGTCGCCGGTGACGACAAGCGGGTTGATTTCCGCGATCGAGCAGTCTTTGTCGGCAAACACTTGGTACAAGCCCATCATAAATTTGACCGCTTGGTTGACGAGATGCTTCGGAATGTTGATGTTGAAAGCCAATCGGCGCGCTTGGAACGCCTGCAGCCCGACGGCCGGGTCAATGTACTCTTTGAAAATTTTCTCCGGCGTTTTCGCCGCCACTTCCTCAATTTCTGTGCCGCCTTCCTCCGAGCCCATTAAGACGACGCGCGAAGTGGCGCGGTCGACGACAAGGCCGATATAGTATTCTTTTTGAATGTCGCATCCTTCTTCAATCAACAGCCGTTTCACTTCTTTTCCTTCCGGGCCGGTTTGATGGGTGACGAGCACTTTGCCGAGCAATTCACCGGCGTATGCCCGGACTTCCTCGAGGCTTTTCGCCACTTTTACTCCGCCCGCTTTACCGCGCCCCCCGGCATGAATTTGCGCTTTGACAACGCACACAGGTGTGCCGAGCGCTTTTGCCGCTTCCACCGCTTCATCAACTGTGAACGCGACGCGGCCGTTCGGCACGCTTACGCCATAGCTTCGCAAAATTTCTTTTGCCTGGTATTCATGAATGTTCATGCGCCAACCTCCTATGTATGAAACTAAAAAAGTCTTAGCGCTTTCATTTTATACCTAACATTTCACGCTTGTCCACCGTTTCGCCACAAAATTAAGAAATCGGGGAATAGGAAAATATTTACTCATCAGAAGCTGACCCTTTCGCCGCCCGATCAAGCTTGTATAAAAACGCAAACAACTCTGCCACGAGCGCGTACAGCTCCTCCGGAACCGCCTCATTGATCTCCACCTTGCCCAGCAGCTCAACAAGCGTCGGGTCTTTCCGCACCGGCACACCATGCTGCTTAGCGGCGGCGATGATCGCTGCTGCGATCTTTCCGTCTCCTTTCGCTTTTACAACCGGAGCAGCATGAACCGCTGCGTCATAGGACAGGGCGACCGCTTTTTTCCGTTCCTCGCTCATATGCGCCAATCCACCTCGCAATCACGGGCGGCGAACGGCAAAACAGAAGGAGCCGGGGGACCGGCACCAGCCGCTTTCACGTCAATGCCCGACAGCAAATAGCCGTGTGCCTGAAGACGCTCTTTCACCAGCGGGGCAAAGCGATGGGCGAGCTCCGGCAGCCTTGGGTCATCATGAAAAACGGAAATATGGACGATCCGCCGTTGCACGCGCATATCGACCAACATTTCGCCCAGCTCTTCGAGCGTTACGCTGCAAACAATGCGGCTGTAATCGGGATCAAACACCCCCCCATCCTTCCGCCGCCCTTGCCAATAAACCGAAAAATCGCGGTTTTGCCCGCCGAGCGGACAAGGAAAAGAAAGCCAAACATGCCCAAGCGGCCCATCGCTTCCAGCGATGACGACCATTCCGTCAAGACGGTCAAGAAGCACCGCTGCCGCGGCTTTGGCTTCTTTGCCTTCCGCCCCGCTGAGCAGATGAAGAAGCAGCCGTCTCAACGATGAAACCATCGGCAACGAACCCCCTGTTTTCACCGCGCCGGCGAGCATCGCCTCGTCCTCAAGCCCGAGGCGTCCGACGATCCGCCTCAGCCAATGAAACAGCGACAGCGCCGGATCGCCGGCCGCGCGGACAGACATCCACAACTTCGCTTCCGCCTCGGAAAGCGCACCGCTTTTGTAAGCGGCATCGACAGCAACAAAGCGCGCGAAAAACGCTTCCTCATCCGGCAGGCTAAGCAGCTTCCCGACTTCAGCAAACTGCCGCTGCAGCAGCGCCTTCTGAAGGGAGGCCATCCGTTCCGCCGGCAGCGGAACAAGCCCGAGGCGGGAAAGAAGCGCATGAGCCGGCCCCTTCGTTCCTTCTTCCGTCGCCAACAACAGGCGCACCGCTGCCTCGTAGGCGAACAGCGGGGGCGAAAGAAGCCGATCGGCCGCTTGGGTGAACGCGGACGCCATCGGGCTCAAAGAATGGGCGGCAAGCGCCGCTTTCAATCGTCCAAGCTGCGATGCGAGCGGCTCTCCGGTCCGCGCCGCCCACAGCGCGCGAAACATAGCGGAAGACGGCGGGAGGCGGCGGTGAAACAAATAAGCGAGCACTTCCTCAGCCTCGGCCGGCTGGCCGGTTTTCCGCACCGTCGCCGCCAGTTCCGCGGCTTCTTCCTTCGTCAAAGCCGCGCCCGCTTTCAGCGCTTGGCGGAGCACCGGGAGCGCGGCTTCGGGCAGCTTCCATGCCTGCTGCCATCGACGGATCGCATCTTCATAGGGAACGGCAGGCTCCCGCCCGGAAAGCGGGATCGCTTTCCAGTAAACGTTGCCGCCGTTTTCCTTCATTTCAAATAAATACATGCGCCCGGCAGCAAGCGGCGCCTCGAGACGGGCGCGCACGATGTGGCCGCCGGCGCGGACAAGCGCTGTCCGCCCCCCGCCTTCCATTTCTTCGACCTTCTCCACCCGCCCGACAACCGCCTGTCCCGGCCGAAACCGTCCGCTTGATGCCGCATCGCGGGCGGCGGTCACGGGAACGATTCGTTCCATCCGCTCCACCATTTTGCGTCCCCCTTTCATCTCCGATTCGTAATCCAACCGTCAGGCCGGCTAGTTTTCGGCTCCCGCCGCTTCCTTTACCGGCGCAAACGAGCGGCGGTGCTCCGGCGTTATGCCGTAGCGGCGGATCGCCTCAAGATGCTCCGGCGTCCCGTAGCCCATATGGCGGGAAAATCCATACTGCGGATAGCGGCGGTCGAGATCTTTCATCAACCGGTCGCGCGTCACTTTGGCCATGATCGACGCCGCGGCGATCGAAACGCTGTTGGCATCGCCTTTAATCAGGCGGCGCTGCGGCAGCGCGCACGGCACCGCCATCGCGTCAACGAGCAAGTAGTCGGGCGATGGTGAGAGCGCATGCACCGCCTTTGCCATCGCCTGCTTCGTCGCTTCGTAAATATTCCGCTCATCAATTTCCGCCGCACTGACAATGCCGATGCCGACAGCGACCGCGCACGCCTCGATTTGGGCAAACAACGCCTCGCGCTTGGCCGCCGTCAGCCGCTTCGAATCGTCAAGACCAGGCAAATACGCATCAGGCGGCAAAATGACCGCCGCTGCGACGACCGGCCCGGCGAGCGGCCCGCGTCCCGCTTCGTCAATGCCGGCGATCCGTTCGATGCCGGCGGCGTACAGTTCACGCTCATAGCGCATCAGCTCTTCCCAACGCTGCCGCATCGCTTTTTCCCGCTCTTTTTGTTTCATAAAACGAGCAAGCAACGCCCGCACGCTTTTTCGCTCATCGCCCCGCAGCATCTCCCAGCGCGGGTCGTCATCACCGCCAAGCTCCGGGAGCAGCGCTTCAATTTCTTTCACCGTGTACCGTTTCATGCCTCTCTCCCTTTTCTACTTATACTATCGGCCATGTTCAACCTGCTGTGAAGCAAAAAACGCCCGCCGGACGCCATTACGTCCAGGCAGCGGGCGTTTCAAAGCTCAGCCGTCCTAATTTTTCGGTGCGAATGTCGTATAAAACGATGTCAGCCACCTTGTCATAGTCAATGCCGCCGCCCGCCGTCAGGCAGCCGCGACGCCGGCCGATGGCGTCAAACAAGGCGACGATGTCAGCGGGGATGTTGTCGAGACGATAGCGCTCCGACAGCCGTTCCGGGTAATGGACTGACAAAAAGCGGAGCGCATAGACGGCAACATCTTGCAAGTTCAAAATTTCATCTTTAATCGCACCGGTGACCGCGAGCTTGAAGCCGACGTCTTCGTCTTCAAACTTTGGCCATAAAATGCCCGGTGTATCAAGCAGCTCCATTTCTTTGCCGACTTTGATCCATTGTTGGGCTTTCGTCACCCCCGGCTTGTCGCCGGTTTTGGCGATGTGGCGGCCGGCGAGCCGATTGATGAGCGTCGATTTGCCGACGTTTGGAATGCCGACAATGAGAGCTCGCACCGGACGCGGATTTTTAATGCCTTTCGCCCGCATTTTGTCAAACTTCTCTTTTACCATTTCCTTGGCAACAGCGGCGATTTGCCTGACTCCCGTCCCGCTTTGCGCATCGATGGCGATGGCCGTCCGGCCTTGGTCCCGGAAATAGCGAATCCATTGTTCAGTCACAGCCTCATCGGCCATGTCCGCTTTATTGAGCAAAATGAGGCGCGGCTTTTGCCCGAGAATATCGTCAATCATCGGATTGCGTGACGACATGGGCACGCGGGCGTCAAGCAGTTCGAACGCCACATCGATCAGCTTAAGTTTTTCTTGCACTTCCCGTTTCGCTTTCGCCATATGACCGGGAAACCATTGAATCGTCGTCATTGGCATCACCTGCCTTGTTTATTTCGCAATGCGGACGTCATCGAGCGGCCAGTAGACAATATTCGCCTTGCCGACAACTTTCTCCATCGGGATGAAGCCGATATGGCGGCTGTCTTTGCTGAAGCGGCGGTTGTCACCCATGACGAACAAATGCCCTTCCGGCACCGTGCTCCGCCCGGTTAGTTCCGCTAATGTAAACGGTTCGGTCAACGGCCCGTCGGCCACCTGCTTTTTATATTCGTCCAAATACGGTTCTGCATACGGCTTGCCGTTCACATACAGCGTGTCGTTTTTGTACTCGATGCGGTCGCCCGGCAGGCCGATCACCCGCTTAATATAGTCTCTCCCTTCTTCGGCATGAAACACAATAATATCGAAGCGATGCGGCATGCCGATTTTATACGCCAGTTTATTGACGATCATCCGTTCGTGGTTATGTAATGTTGGCATCATTGAATAGCCGTCGACAATAATCGGAGCGAAAATAAAGTAGCGGATGCCCCCGGCCAGCAGAACCGCGACGACAATGGCTTTCAACCACTCGCGCCATTCACTTTTCTTCTGTTCCATCTTTCTCCCACCTAAAATGATAATTTAGCTGCTTCGCCGATGGATAGGATAGTGAAAAAAGGAGCTTGAAAGCAAGCTCCTTTTCCGCTGTGATCCACCGTTGTCCGTTATTGGGCCGTTTTTTCTTTAATGCGCGCCGCTTTGCCGCGAAGTGCACGCAAGTAGTACAATTTCGCGCGGCGGACTTTCCCGCGGCGGATAACTTCCAATTTCGCGATTTTCGGCGTATGCACCGGGAACGTGCGCTCAACGCCGACGCCGTAAGACACTTTGCGAACCGTGAACGTTTCGCTGATGCCTGCTCCGCGCCGTTTGATGACGACACCTTCAAACACTTGGATGCGTTCGCGGTTGCCTTCCACAACTTTTACGTGGACGCGCACCGTGTCGCCCGGGCGGAAATCCGGCAAATCGGTTCGCAATTGTTCTTTCGTAATTTCTTGGATTAAATGATGCATCATTTTCCACTCCTTCCACAGATGTTCATGCCAATGCGTCTCATTCATTGCAGCGGAACATCGTTTTCCGTCCTTAAGCGGACTGCTTCAGTCACACAAAAGATATGATAGCATAAACGCCAGGCGCAGGCAATAGTTATTCGCATTGAAGGTCGCTGTTTTCCTTTTCGCGTTCATGTTCCCACTCTTTCAGCCACTGCTTTTGCTTCTCGGTGAGCGGATAGTCGGCGAGCAAATCCGGACGGCGCATAAACGTGCGCCGGAGCGATTCTTTCTCGCGCCATTCAGCGATAAGCTGGTGGTTGCCGGAAAGCAAAATGTCCGGCACTTTCATACCGCGAAAATCGGCCGGTCTTGTGTATTGCGGATACTCCAGCAAACCGGAACTGAACGAGTCGTCCACCGGCGACGCTTCGTTGCCGAGCACGCCGGGAAGCAACCGGACAACGCTGTCGACGATGACCATGGCGCCGAGCTCGCCGCCCGTTAAAATGTAATCGCCGATCGAAATTTCATCGGTCGCCAAATATTGGCGGATGCGCTCGTCATAGCCTTCATAATGGCCGCAAATAAGCACCAAATGCTCTTCTTTGGCGAGCTCTTCCGCCTTTTTTTGCGTATAGCGCTCACCTTGCGGGCAAAGCAAGATGATGCGCGCACGAGGCGACCCGGCCGTCACGTGTTCCACGGCATCGAAAATCGGCTGCGGCTTCAGCACCATGCCGGCTCCTCCACCGTACGGATAATCGTCAACGGTTTTATGTTTGTTATCGGCAAACTCACGGAAGTCAACAAGCCCGATTTGAACAGCCTTTTTTTCTTGCGCCTTTTTTAAAATGGATTCGCCAAGCACGCCGGAAAACATGTCGGGAAACAAGGTCAAAATATCGATCCGCATCATTCAAGCAGCCCTTTCATCGGCCGGATGATGATCATGTTGTGCTCCGGATCGACGCGAAGAACGACTTCATCAATGTACGGAATGAGCGCATCGGTGCCGTCATCGCGGCGGACGACCCAAACGTCGTTTGCCCCCGGCGTTAAAATTTCCCTGACTGCACCGACTGTCCTGCCTTCTTCCGTCACGACCGTACAGCCGATAATTTCATGGAAATAATACTCGCCTTCACCTAGTTCACCGAGCTGGCTTTCCGGCACTTTCAGCATCGCCCCTTTAAACGGCTCGACGTCGTTAATGCTGTCGTAGCCTTCAAACGACAGCAAGTCAAATGATTTATGGGGGCGATGGCTTTTCACGGTCACTTCGATCGGCTCGCTGTCACGTTCACGGAAAATGTACAGCTTGTTTCCTTTTTTGTACCGCTCTTCCGGAAAATCGGTGCGGGAAATGACGCGCACTTCGCCGCGAATGCCGTGCGTATTGACGATTTTGCCGACGTTAAACCATCGTTCCATCCCTTTCTCCCTCCTTAGCGAATCTCTTTCACGACGCCATCTTCAACGATAATGGCGCGCGTTTTCGTCACCTCTTCCCAGCGGTCGCCGACGTTCACCTCAATGAGCGCCTCAACTTCCCGCTCTTTCAATTCACTTCCTAACGGTAGCATATGTAATTGTTCAAGCTGAAACTCAAGCAGCTTGATTTTCTCCATCCGGTCGTCGATTTCGTTAGCAAAATATTGCTTCACGAGACTAGGCGGGTATTTCCCGCTTTTCTCCATCCGCTTTTGCTCGAAACGAAGCTGGTCGCACTCGCGCTCCAACTGCTGCTTGCGCGCCGTAAATGCCGCTGCAAGCGTCTGTTTGCTCCGCTCGGTGACAATTTGCCTCACCTCAACCGTTTGAATGAGCTTCATCCTCATCCCCCTTTACATCGGTTCGTCACCGGCTTTTCCTCGCTTCCGCCGGCAAACACAGATTGACGGCCATACCAAAAAAGGGAGAGGAACATCCTCACCCTTTTTCTTTCACTTGCACGATCACCCGCTTGGGCGATCCGGCGGCGGCGGCATAGACGACCGTGCGGATCGCATGAATCGTCCGCCCTTGTTTGCCGATCACTTTGCCGACATCCTCGCCGTGCACCGACAGTTCATAGATGATGGCCGTCTTTTCCTCGCGGGTTTCAACCGCTACCGCCTCCGGATGGTCGACAAGCGCCTTCACGATCGTTTCAATGAGCGGTTTCATGTGCATCCCGCTTATTTGCCGTATTTCAAGTTATGGAACTTCTCTAAAACGCCTTGTTTCGACAGCAAGCTGCGCACCGTATCAGACGGTTTGGCACCGTTTTGCAGCCATTTGAGCGCCAATTCTTCATCGATTTTGATTTCGGCCGGCTGGGCGACCGGGTTGTACGTGCCGATCGTCTCGATGAAACGGCCGTCGCGCGGCGAGCGGGAATCCGCCACAACGATGCGGTAGAACGGGTTTTTCTTTGCGCCCATACGTTTTAAACGAATTTTTACTGCCATAGTTTGTACGCACCTCCGTATAGTGTTCACACAAGATAGTATATTAGCAATTCTTTTGTCGTTTGTAAAGGTTTTTCGCTTAACAGAGCAGCATTTACATAAATGGGAAGCGAAATCCTTTTTTCTTCCCTTTTGGCATATTCGTCATCATCTTCATCATCTTTTTCATGTCGTCAAATTGCTTGAGCAGGCGGTTCACATCTTGCACGGTCGTGCCGCTTCCTTTGGCGATCCGTTTTTTCCGGCTGCCGTTGATGATTTCCGGATGCATTTTCTCTTCTTTTGTCATCGAGCGGATGATCGCTTCAACGCGGGCGATTTGCTTTTCATCAACTTGAACATTGCTGAGCCCCTTGATTTTATTCGCCCCCGGCAGCATTTTTAAAATTTCGTCAAGCGGGCCAAGCTTACGCACTTGGCCGAGCTGCTCCAAAAAGTCGTCGAACGTAAACGTTGCCGTGCGCATTTTTTGCTCGAGCTCTTTCGCCTTTTCCTCGTCGACGGCCGCCTGCGCTTTTTCAATGAGCGTCAAGACATCGCCCATCCCTAAAATGCGCGACGCCATCCGCTCCGGATGAAACGGCTCCAAGGCGTCAAGTTTTTCACCCATCCCGGCGAACTTGATCGGCGCCCCTGTCACTGCGCGAATCGACAGCGCCGCCCCACCGCGCGTATCGCCGTCGAGCTTCGTTAAAATGACGCCGGTAATGCCGAGCTGTTCATGGAAACTTTGCGCCACATTGACCGCATCTTGCCCGGTCATGGCGTCGACAACAAGGAAAATTTCATCCGGCTTGACCGCTTCTTTCATTTGTTTCAGTTCATCCATGAGCGCCTCATCGATGTGAAGGCGGCCGGCTGTGTCGATGAGCACATAGTCGTAATGCTCTTCTTTCGCCCGCTCAAGCGCCTGTTTGGCGATCTCGACCGGGTTGGCGTGCTCCCCTAGCGAAAAGACGGGGACGTTCAGCTGTTTGCCGAGCGTCTCAAGCTGCTTGATCGCCGCCGGGCGGTAAACGTCGGCAGCCACGAGCAACGGCTTCCGGTTGTGTCGCTTGCGCAACAAGTTGGCGAGCTTCCCGGTCGTTGTCGTCTTCCCCGCCCCTTGCAGCCCGACCATCATGACGACGGTCGGCGGCTTCTTGGCGACGGCAATTTTGCTCTGTTCGCCGCCCATCAATGACGTCAGTTCTTCCTTGACGACTTTGATCACCTGCTGGCCGGGGGTTAGGCTTTTCATCACGTCCTGCCCGACGGCCCGCTCGCTTACCCGTTTAACAAAATCTTTCACTACTTTAAAGTTGACGTCGGCCTCAAGTAAAGCGAGGCGCACTTCGCGCATCATCTCTTTTACGTCAGCCTCGGTCACTTTTCCTTTGCCACGGATGCGGTTCATCACCTGCTGCAAACGTTCGGACAATCCTTCAAACGCCATAGCGGTCACCCCCCTTAATCGAGCTCATCAAGCTCGTTCACTAGCGCCGCCAATTCGGCGTCAGCGCCATAATGCCGGCTGATGTAGTCTTTCAACCGCTCGATGATCTGCCGCCGCTGTTCATATTTTTGCAGCAGTCTGAGCTTCTCTTCATACTGTTCGAGCATCGCTTCCGTGCGCCGGATATTATCGTACACCGCCTGGCGGCTCACTTCATATTGTTCGGCAATTTCCCCGAGGGAGTAGTCGTCCAAGTAGTACAGTGCCATATAATTGCGCTGTTTCGGCGTCAGCAGCGCGTGATAAAAATCGTACAAATAGTTCATGCGCATCGTTTTTTCCAGCACCGGACGCTCCCTCCTTCATTGTTAAGTAAAATCCCTTTACAAAAGTGAGTGTACTTTGTTTCCGGTCTCTTGTCAAGATGAGGCCGATTTTTCTCAACCCATAAAAGCAAGGCTGGGGGCGCGATTGACCGCCAGCCTGACGGAAAAGCGCGGATGCGGGCCACGCCGATGCCGCATGAGCCGTTAAACGGCATGCGGTTGACCGACTAGCCGTTATTGTTCGTCGAACAAGCCGGCAAATAGCCCGTATACATATTTTTCCGGATCGAACGGCTGTAAATCGTCCATCTTTTCGCCGAGGCCGACAAATTTCACCGGGATGGCAAGCTCGTTGCGAATGGCGAGCACGATGCCGCCTTTTGCCGTTCCGTCGAGCTTTGTCAACACGATGCCGGTCACATCGGTCGCTTCTTTAAACAGCTTCGCCTGGCTCATCGCATTTTGCCCGGTCGTCGCATCAAGCACAAGCAACACTTCATGCGGAGCACCCGGGATTTCGCGGCTGATGACGCGCTTTACTTTTTCAAGCTCTTTCATTAAGTTCACTTTGTTTTGCAGCCGTCCGGCTGTATCACATAACAGCACGTCGACACCGCGCGCTTTTGCCGCCTGAATGGCGTCGTACATGACCGCTGCGGGATCAGAGCCGGCCGCCTGCTTAATGACATCGACCCCGACGCGCTCGCCCCATACTTCCAACTGCTCAATCGCTCCAGCACGGAACGTGTCGCCTGCGGCCAAGAGCACCGATTTTCCTTCCGATTTCAGCTTGTGCGCCAGTTTTCCGATCGTCGTCGTCTTGCCGACGCCGTTGACGCCGACGAACAAAATGACGGTCAGTCCGCCCTCTTGCATATTGACAGCAGTCAACTCCCTGTCGCCGGCGCCGGCGCGATAAAGATCGACAAGCTTTTCGGCGATGACATCGCGCATTTGCGCCGAATCTTGAATGTTGCGGCGCTTTACTTCCATTTTCAACTCGTCAACCAGTTCCATGACGGTCGCCACGCCGACGTCAGCGGCAATTAAAATTTCCTCAAGCTCTTCAAAAAATTCTTCATCGACTTTCCGGTAGCGGGCGATGAGGTCGTTCACCTTCCCCGCAAGCGAATCGCGCGTTTTTGACAACCCTTCCTTAAACTTTTCGGTCACAGAGTCCGCTTGTTTCGTCCACTTTTCTTTCAACTTTTGAAAAAAGCCCATACAGGCTCCTCCTTTCTATGACGACTGAACGAGCTCTTTCGAAGAATCTTCCAAACGGACGGAAGCGAGTTTCGAGACGCCCGACTCTTGCATCGTGACGCCATACAGCACGTCCGCCTCTTCCATCGTCCCTTTCCGATGGGTGATGACAATAAACTGCGTGCCGCGGCTGAACCGCTTCAAATATTGGGCGTAGCGTTGCACGTTCGCCTCATCAAGCGCCGCCTCAACTTCATCGAGGACACAAAACGGCACCGGGCGCACTTTTAAAATCGAAAATAAGAGCGCGATCGCGGTCAGCGCCCGCTCACCGCCCGAGAGCAAGCTTAAGTGCTGCAACTTTTTCCCCGGCGGCTGGGCGACGATCTCCACCCCCGTCCCGAGCAGGTCGTTCGGCTCGGTCAGCCGCAAATCAGCGCGCCCGCCGCCAAACAACTCGCGAAACACCTCGGCAAAATGAGTGCGGATTTGTTCAAACGTCGAGAAAAACCGTTTTTTCATTTCTTCGTCCATTTCACGAATCACTTGGTGAAGCGTCGCCTTCGCTTCTTCCAAATCAGCTTTTTGTTCACTTAAAAAACGATGCCGTTCCGACACGCGCTCATATTCGTCGATCGCCCCTAAATTGACAGTGCCAAGTTCATCAATGGCGCGCTTGATCAGCTTCACCCGCTTACGCGCCTCCCCGGCTTCGATGTGAAGCGGATACGTGGAGCGGGCCGCTTCAAACGACAAACCGTACTCTTCGCGGAGGCGGGCAAGCAAGGTCTCAAGCTCCACATCCAGCCGGTTCAGCTTCACTTCCTCGTCTTTCATCGCCTCAGCGAGTTGTTTATGCTGCCGCTTTGCCTCTTTCCATTCCCGCTCCAAATGTTCAAGCCGCTCCTGGCAGTCAAGCCGTTGCTCACGGCGGCTAGCGATCAGTTCAATCGTTTTTTGCTTGTCTTCTAGCTTTTGCCGCCGCTGCTCTTCAAGTTCATCTTCGTTCCACGCCGGTGTGTTCATTTCTGCGGCCAAAGCGGCCCGCTCTTGTTCGGCCGCCCGAAGTTCGCTATCGGTGTCCGCCAGCTCGGCTTCCAGCTCTTCGGCTTTCCGGCGCGCATGTTTCACCCGCTCCCTCGTTTCGGCCAGGGCGATTTTTTTCTCAGTGATTGCGGCTTGCAGCGCCTCTTTTGTCGTTTGTTCCGTCTGTTTTTGCGCCTGCAGGCGATGGATGTCCTCATCGATCGCCTGCAGCTTCTCGGCAAGCTGCTGAAGCCGTCCGTCAATGATGTGCAAGCGGCCGTTCAGCTCCGCGATTTCACGCTCGCCGTTCGCTTTTTCTTCGTCGTATAAGGCGAGCCGCTCATCGATTCGCTTTTTTTGCCATTCAAGTTCGCGCTGTTCATCTTTTTGCGCCTGCAGCGCTTGTTGCAGCCTGACAAGCTCCTGCCCGAGCGCGTCCGCCTCTCGTTCCCGTTCCGCTCGTTCGCGCTGCTTCACGGCAATGTCGCGCTCAAGCTGCGCGATTTTTCCATCCATCTCCTGTAGTTTGACAACGAGTGTTTCGAGTTCACGGTTTCGGCTTAACAATGAGGCCGTCTTTTTCGTTGCCCCGCCGCCGGTCATTGCTCCCCCGGGGCTGACAACATCACCGTCAAGAGTCACGAGACGGTACCGGTACTGAAGAAGTTTGGCGAGCTCGTTTGCTCCTTTTAAGTCAACCGCCACGATCACATGACCGAGCAAATGAGCCATCGCCGCCGCATATGCGCGGTCGTGCTCGACGAGTTCGCCGGCGATGCCAACAAACGCCGGATGGCCGCTAATCGCCGCTCGTTCCCGCTCTGGCAAGGCGCGCGCTTGGATGACGTCAAGCGGCAAAAACGTCGCCCGCCCGTAGCCGTTCGTTTTCAAATAATGAATGGCCTGACGCGCCGCCGCTTCGTTGTCGACGACAATGTGCTGCATCGCGCCGCCGAGCGCCGTTTCAATCGCCGTTTCATAGCGGTCCGGCACGCGGATTAGTTCAACGACCGCGCCATGAATGCCGGGCAGCCGGTCGCGCACTTTTAATACTTCTTTCACTCCTTGGAAAAAGCCGGCGTAATCGTGTTGCATCTCCTCAAGCCATTGCTTGCGCGCTTTTGTTTGCTGCCTGTATTGGCGCGCCTGATGCAACAACGTTTCTTTCTGTTCGAGCTCTGTTTTTTGCGCCGCACAGGCGGCGGCGAGAGCGGTTTGATGGCGGCGCGCTTCCGCTATGGCTTGTTCGAGGCGGGATTGCTCAGCCAATAAGGCGTTCCACCTTTGTTCGAGCTGTTCGCGTTCGGCGAGATGATGGCGGTTCGCTTCGTCCAACGCCACCTGCCTGGCGCGCAGCTTGTTGATGCCCTGTTCTAGATGCATGCGCTCATTTTTCAACGCCGCCTGTTCGTGAACAAGGTCAATGTAGTCGCCTTTTCGCCGCTCGATTTCTTCGTCAATGTCCATTTCATACGCCGAAAGCGACGCTTGTTTCTCTTTTACTATTTTCTCAAGCGCCGCGGCGTCCGCTTCGAGCTCGGCGAGCATGGCTTGCTCCGAATGAAGCTGTTCGGCGAGGCGGCGCCGCTTCGCCGTTAAGGCAGCAGCGGCCTCATCAAGCTGCCCCTTCCGCTTTTCTGCATTTTTTTTTCGCTCTTTCAGCACTTCTTTCCGGCCTTCAAGCTTTTCAAGCTCTTCGCTCGCCAACAGCAGCACTTGTTGCAAGCCGTCAACCGATTCATCGATAGCTGCCATTTGGTCGCGCAGCTGCTCGATATGGGCCTCCATTTTTTGCAGCGCCGCCGCCAGCGCCCCTTCCTCTCGCTGGTGCCCATCGAGCGTCTCCTTCAGCTCGCTCCATTGCCGGTGCAGCTGCTCGATATCGTGCACCATGAGCGCCACTTCAAACCGCTCAAGCTCCTCGCGTTTTTCTAAATACTCTTTGGCGATCGACGCCTGCATCTGGAGCGGTTCGAGCTGCTGCCCGAGCTCATGCAAAATATCGTTGACGCGGTGCAAGTTGTCTTGCGTTTCCGCGAGTTTCGTTTCCGCCTTTTTTTTGCGCAGCTTGTATTTCAACACACCGGCCGCTTCTTCAAAAATGGTGCGCCGCTCTTCCGGCTTGCTGCTTAAAATTTCCTCGACCCGGCCTTGGCCGATGATCGAGAACGCCTCCTTGCCAAGCCCGGAGTCAAGAAACAAGTCGACAATATCTTTTAGGCGGCACGGCTGGCGGTTGATGAAAAACTCGCTTTCCCCGGAGCGGTAGACGCGCCGGGTGACGCTCACTTCTTGATACTCGAGCGGCAAAAAGCCATCTTCGTTGTCGAGCGTGATCGTCACTTCGGCCACGTTCAGCGGCTTGCGCGAATCGCTGCCGGCAAAAATGACGTCTTCCATTTTCGCCCCGCGCAACGATTTGGCCGACTGCTCGCCGAGCACCCAGCGGATCGCATCAGTAATGTTGCTTTTGCCGCTTCCGTTCGGCCCGACGACCGCCGTCACACCGGGAACAAAGTCAATCGATACGCGGTCGGCGAACGATTTGAAGCCAACCACATCTAATCGTTTCAGGAACATGGTATAATGCTTCACCATCTTTCCGCTTTGATCTCGGCCCGCCAGACATAGCAGCGAACCGGGACGGGCTGTCTTTTTTCACTATACCATACAAAGACAGAAAAAACGCTCATAGGAAAAATGTTCATCCGTTTCGGCGGAGAGCCCCCCACTTTAACGACCGAATGGAGCCAGTGGGGGGAAGAATCGCTTTTTTATAGAAAAAGACTGACGTCAAGCGCCAGCCTTTTATGGCCTGTCGTTGGCCCGCAACGTTTCAAGCGCCATTTGTGCCGCATGCTGCTCGGCCTCTTTTTTCGAGCGGCCGACGCCGACGCCGAGCTCGTGACCGTTCAACGCCACACGAGCGACAAATTCTTTGTTGTGGGCCGGGCCTTTTTCTTCCAAAATGGCGTATTCAAGCGTCCCACTGCCGTCGCGCTGTACGAGTTCCTGCAGCTGGCTTTTAAAATCCATCACATGAGAAAAAGCACCTTCGTCAATCTTCGGGAACATCGTTTGTCCCAAAAAGCGAATGACCGCATCCATTCCTTGGTCCAAATAAAGGGCGCCGATAAACGCCTCAAACACGTCGGCCAAAAGCGCCGGGCGCGTCCGCCCGCCGGTCAGCTCTTCGCCTTTGCCGAGCAAAACGAGTTCGCCAAACGACAAGGCATTGGCAAATTTCACAAGCGACGGCTCACAGACAATGGCCGCCCGCAGTTTCGTCAATTGCCCTTCACTCATATGCGGAAACTTTTGAAATAAATATTGAGAAACCGTCAGCTCCAACACGGCGTCTCCTAAAAACTCGAGCCGCTCGTTGTCCTCATGGAGCCGCCGCCGATGCTCATTCACATACGATGAATGGGTGAACGCTTGGATCAACAGTTTTTCATTTTGGAAGGTGATGCCGATCTTCTTCTGCAGCTGTTGAAACTTCGCCCGCCTTTTTTCGTGAATGCGCTCTTTATCTTTTTGTTTTGACATAAAAATGCCCTCCGACTTCGTTCCAGACAAACTGGCCGTATACTATCTTTATTATATCCGTTCGCCAACCCGCTACGCCAACGGGAACGGTTTGCGCTTTCCCACAAGGCCCGCCGGGCGTTCCTGAAAAAGTAGAGAAAGCCCCGTTCGGAGCAACGGGACTTTGCAAAAAAGCGGCATTACAGATGGCTTTTTATGTAGTTCACAGCATCTCCGACTGTGACGATTTTTTCCGCTTCTTCATCGGAAATTTCCATGTTGAATTCGTCTTCGAGCTCCATGACCAGTTCGACGATGTCGAGCGAGTCGGCGCCCAAATCATCTTTGAACGACGCCTCAAGCGTCACTTGCGACTCGTCAACACCTAAGCGGTCGACGATAATTTTCGTGACACGCTCCAATACGTCTGCCATTGCGTTCACCTCCCTTCATGATTATAGTCGATTTGCCGAAAAAATACTAGAGGCGTTTGATTATGGCATCACCATGCCGCCATCGACATGAAGCGTCTGGCCAGTCATATAGCAGGCTGCGTCCGAAGCAAGAAACGCGACAGCACGGGCGACGTCATCCGGCTCGCCGAAACGGGCGAGCGGGATTTGCTTTAACATGTCTGCCTTCAGTTCCTCGCTGAGCCCTTCCGTCATATCGGTTGTAATGAATCCCGGCGCGATGGCGTTCACTGTAATGTTGCGGCTGGCGAGTTCGCGCGCCGCCGTCTTTGTCAGCCCGATGACCCCCGCCTTGGCGGCGACGTAATTCGCCTGCCCGGGGTTGCCGATAACACCGACGACCGAAGCAACGTTGATGATCCGCCCGTAACGCTGCTTCATCATCGTCCGCGTGGCGGCCTTTGTACAAAGAAATACCCCTTTTAAGTTCGTGTTAATCACCGCATCCCATTCTTCTTCTTTCATCCGCATCAATAAATTGTCGCGCGTAATGCCGGCATTGTTCACTAAAATGTCAAGGCGGCCGAACTGATCGAGCACCGTTTTTACCATGCGCTCCACATCCTCGGCACAGGCGACATCCGCCTGCACGGCGAACGCTTCACGGCCAAGCGAGCGGATCGTTTCAACGACTTCGTTCGCCTTTGCTTCATTTCCGGCGTAATTAACGGCGACATTCGCCCCTTGACGGGCGAGTTCTAGAGCGATCGCCCGGCCGATGCCGCGCGACGCCCCGGTGACGAGGGCGACTTTCCCTTCGAGCATCATGATTCTCCTTTCAACGCCGCAACCGTCGCTTCCAAGGAAGCGAGATCGTTTACCGCATAAACGCGGGCGTTGCGGTCAATTTTTTTTACGAGGCCCGACAGCACTTTCCCCGGCCCGATTTCCACAAACGTGTCGACCTCAAGCGCCAAAAGCGTGCGCACCGACTGTTCCCAGCGCACCGGCGAAGACAGTTGCTCGATGAGCAGATGGGCGATGTCTTCTTTTTTTGTGACCGGCTCGGCCGTCACATTGGCGATGACCGGAATGACGGCATCACGAATGGCCAAGCCGGCAAGAACTGCCTGCAGCTGTTCGGCGGCCGGCTTCATGAGCGCCGAATGGAACGGCCCGCTCACGTCAAGCGGGATGACGCGTTTGGCCCCGCGCTCTTTCGCCAGCTGCCCCGCTTTTTCCACTCCCGCTTTCGAACCGGAGATGACAATTTGCCCCGGACAGTTGAAGTTGGCCGGCTGCACTGGGTCGCCTTGGGCAGCAATTTCGTTCGTTACCGCTTCGAGCGCCTCCGCTTCCATCCCTAACACGGCGGCCATCGTACCTTCACCGGCCGGCACCGCTTCGTCCATCAGTTCGCCGCGGCGGCGCACCGCATACACTGCATCGGTAAACGACATGGCGCCGGCAGCGACGAGCGCCGTATATTCGCCCAAGCTATGGCCGGCGACATAATCAGCGTGCAGACCAGCGGCTTTGACAAGCTCCAACAAAGCAGTGCTCGCCGTCAAGAGCGCCGGCTGGGCGTTATATGTCAGCGTCAGCTCCTCTTGCGGCCCATTGAACATCAGCGCCGAAAGCGGGAAGCCGAGCCGCTCATCGGCCGCTTCAATGACCGCCCGGGCGCGGGCGTCATGGTCGGCGGCGTCTTTCGCCATGCCGACTGCTTGTGATCCTTGACCTGGAAACAAAAAGGCGATTTTTCCCATTCCCGTTCCTCCTTGATTCATTATTCCCGCTCAAGCTCTGTTTTGATCGTGCCGATAACATCATTCGCCACCATCTCACGCGCCTGGCGGACGGCGTGGAACACGGCATTGGCATCAGACGAGCCGTGCGCTTTAATGACCGGAGCGTTCAAGCCGAACAGCGCCGCACCACCGTATTCGGAGTAGTCCATCATCTTTTTCAGCCCGGAAAGCTTCGGCCTGAGGGCAGCAGCGGCAAGTTTGGCCGCCAAGCCGCTTGTCAGCGCCTGCTTGAGCAAGGAAAAGAGCGCGAGCGCCGTCCCCTCGATCGTTTTTAAGGCGATATTGCCGGAAAAGCCGTCAGCGACGACGACATCGGCCGCCCCTTGCAGCAAGTCGCGCGCTTCGACATTGCCGATGAAATGAAGGTTCGTTTCTTTGAGCAAGGCGAACGCCCGCTTTGCGGTCTCATTTCCTTTTTGGTCTTCTGTGCCGACATTGAGCAAACCGATGCGCGGGTTCGCGATGCCTCGCACTTGTTTGGCGTATACATGCCCCATTAGCGCATACTGCTGCAAATGTTCCGGACGAGCGTCAACATTGGCGCCGACATCTAAAAAGACAAACCCGCGCCCGTCCACCGTTGGCAATGTCGGCGCAAGCGCCGGCCGGTCGATGCCGGCGATCCGCCCGACGACAAACAGACCGGCCGCCATAAGCGCTCCGGTATTGCCGGCGGAAATGCAGGCGTCCGCGCGCCCTTCTTTCACCTCTTCGGCCATGCGCACCATCGATGAATTTTTTTTGCGCCGCACCGCCCGCACCGGCTCATCCGTCGCTTCAATCACTTCATCGGCGTGAATGACTGAAATGCGCTCCTCATTCCGCAAATGCGGGCGAATTTTTGCTTCATCGCCAATTAAAGTAATGTGAATATCGGGAAAATGCGCGGCGGCCCTTGCCGCGCCAAGTACGATTTCTTGCGGGGCGTGGTCTCCCCCCATAGCATCAATCGCGATGTTCATTGCTGTCGCCATCCTTTTTTTCCATGTTTGAGCGATACATCTCGAACGTCCCGGAAAACACGAGCTCTTGGGCGACATAGCTGTTCACGTCCACAACCGTACGCCCGTGCGCCGTTTTGCCAGTCACTTTCGCCTTCGCCACGACCCGTTCCCCTTCTTTCACTTGGCGTACGAAACGGATTGTCGCCTTCGCTGTCAGCGCCAATTCGTCATGGATGACGGCGACGGCGAGCGAATTCGCCTGGGCGAACAAATGGTGGCCGCGAGCGATGCGGGTGCGCCGAAAGACGTGCTCTTCTTTGACATCAAAAATCGAAATGGCGCTCGCATCCGGCTCGATGTCAATAATGTCGCCAATGACTTCTTCAAGCGGCAACGCCCGCACTTTATCGGCGAACGACTGACGGGCGACGTGTTTAATGCGCTCGCGCAGCTCGGGAATCGACAGCTCAAGCCGGTCAAGGCGGATCGTCTGCACGCTGACGGAAAATTTCTCCGCCAGCTCTTCGTCCGTCACAAACGGGTTTTCCCGAATCGTCTCCTGCAGCAACCGTTGCCGTTCGCGTTTGCTTTTTCTCATTGATTCATTACACCGTCCAATTTTATGACTAGGTACTAAAAGTAATATATAATATCAAAAAACGGAATGCAAGCGGAAAAAGTGAAAAGCGTCCACATTTTGCCGAGAACTGTCGGCTGGCCATAACCAAAGCTTATGACAGATGCCGTCCGATGGAAACAGCCATAAAAAACAGCGGAGGCGCGAATGCGCGCCGACCGCCGCACTGCTTATCTATTAATCTAGCTTTTCCCCATCGAGCACGCCGGACGCTTCTAGCGCAGCGCGCAACCCGGCGTACGTCTCGTCGCGCCAAAATGCAGAAGACGACACGAGCTTAGCCGCATCGCGGCGGGCCACTTCCAAAATGCGGTAATCATGCACCGGGTCGCCGAACTGAAATTCCGGAAGCCCGCTTTGTTTCGTGCCGAACACATCGCCCGGACCGCGCAGCTCGAGATCTTTCTCAGCGAGCACGAAACCGTCCGCCGTTTCCGTCATAATGCGCATTCGTTCTTTGCCGATTTCCGATTTCGGGTCAGCGATTAAAATGCAGTACGACTGGGCATGACCGCGCCCGACCCGGCCGCGCAGCTGATGAAGCTGAGCAAGCCCGAACCGTTCGGCGTCATAAATGACCATCACTGTCGCGTTCGGCACGTTCACTCCGACTTCGACAACTGTTGTTGAAACGAGTACGTGAATGCGGTTTTCGCTGAATGCCCGCATGACCGCTTCCTTTTCATCGGCTGACAGCCGGCCGTGCATAAGGCCGACTTCATATTTCCCGCGATAGTAATGGACAAGCTGACTATGGACATCAATGGCGTTTTGCACGTCCAATTTTTCCGACTCTTCAATAAGCGGACAAATCACGTACGCCTGGTGGCCGCGACGCAACTCTTTTTCGATAAAATCGAGCACGCGGGCAAACTGGTTATGCTTCACCCAATACGTCTCCACTTTTTTTCGTCCGGCCGGCATTTCATCGAGCACTGAGACATCCATATCGCCAAACGCAGTGATGGCGAGTGTCCGCGGGATTGGCGTCGCCGTCATCATCAATACGTCCGGCGCATGCCCTTTCTCGCGCAGGACGCGGCGCTGCTCGACGCCGAACCGGTGCTGTTCATCGGTAATGACGAGACCGAGCCGGCGAAACTGCACCCCTTCTTGAATCAAAGCGTGCGTGCCGATGACAATATCGAGCGCCCCCTCCTCCAATTCAGCAAGCAGCCCTTTGCGCCGTTTTCCCTTCACCGAGCTTGTCAACAGCGCCATGGTCACGCCCGTATTAGCAAACAGCTCGGCAAGCGAGCGCGCGTGCTGTTCAGCCAAAATCTCCGTCGGCACCATCAACGCCCCTTGAAACCCGGACAACACGGCAGCGTAAAGCGCAACCGCGGCGACGACAGTCTTGCCGGAGCCGACGTCGCCTTGCAAGAGCCGGTTCATTTGCCTTGGCGCCCGCATGTCGGCTAAAATTTCCCTCATGACGCGCCGTTGGGCGTTCGTTAACGAAAACGGCAACCCGGAAAGAAACGCTGAAAGCCGTTCTTCCGAAAATGAATGGACGACGCCATGCTGCTCGCCGCGCATGATTTGTCGAAACGCCTGCATTTTCAGCTGATAGAGCAAAAACTCCTCATAGACGAGCCGGCGCCGCGCCTGATGCAACTCCTCGCGCGAGCGCGGAAAATGAAGAGCCCGGATCGCCTCCTGCTTGTCGACAAGGCGATAGGCATGGCGCAAAGCAGGCGGCAGCAAGTCAGGGATATGCGCGCCGAACTGGGCGAACGCCGCCTTCATAAGACGGCGCATCGTCTTGACCGTCAACGGGCTGCGTACCGAATAGACCGGTTCAATACCGGCCGTCTCCCGGGCGGCTCCGAACCGGAGCTCATACGCATTGATCGCCTGGCGATGTCGGTCCCATTTCCCGATCACCGTCACCGTCTCGTTTAAGGCGATTTTTTCTTTTAAATATGGGCGGTTAAAGCAAATGACGGTGATTAAATAGCGGCCGGCCAACAGCCGAAAGGAAAGGCGTGACTTTTTTTTTCCGTAATATGTCAAGAGCGGGGCGCTGTGCACTTTCCCTTCAACCGTCACCCTTTCTTCATGGCGGACGGCGGCCAAGTCTTTTTGTTCGTAATCATCATACCGATACGGCGCGTAGGCAAGCAGCTCGCCGACCGTCGCAATGCCGAGATCGGCGAGCGCGGCAGCCGTTTCTTCACCGATGCCCTTGACCACCGTCACCGATTGTTGCATCGTTTCATTCACTTTGTTGCCGCAGCAGCGCCGAAAATGCGGGCCGCAATGGCGCGGCCTGTCGGCGTAGCGGCCAGCCCCCCTTGCGCGGTTTCTTTGAGCGCTACCGGCATCGCCGTACCGATACGATACATCGCTTCGATCACTTCATCGCACGGAATGCGACTTTTGATGCCGGCCAGCGCCATATCGGCGGCGATCATGGCATTCGCCGCCCCCATGGCATTCCGCTTCACACATGGGACTTCCACAAGGCCGGCGACAGGGTCACAAACCAACCCGAGCATATTTTTTAGCGCGATCGCCATCGCTTCGGCCGCCTGGCTTGGCGTCCCACCAGCCAGCTCAACGAGCGCGGCGGCAGCCATGCCGGCCGCTGAACCGACTTCCGCCTGGCAACCGCCGGCAGCGCCGGAAATGGAAGCGTTATTGGCGACGACATAACCAAACGCACCGGCTGTAAACAAAAATTCTATCATTTCTTGTCTTGTCGGCTGCAATTTCTCTTTTACCGCAAACAGCGTCCCCGGGACGACGCCGGCCGAGCCTGCTGTCGGCGTGGCACAAATGACGCCCATCGCCGCGTTCACTTCGTTTGTGGCCATCGCTTTGCTGACGGCGTCCAAAACTGTTTCTCCGGATAAGAATTGGCCGCGCTCGATATAACGTTGCATCCGCATCGCATCGCCACCGGTCAGCCCGGAGCGGGACACGACACCTTGCAGCCCTCTCTCGACCGCTTGCTCCATCACCTCGAGGTTCCGGTCCATTTGCGCGATAATCTCTTCCCGGCTTCGCCCGCTCACTTCTACTTCTTGCCGGATCATCACTTCAGCAATTTTGATTTGCTCTTTTTCGGCTAACTCGACAAGTTCAGCAACATTGCGAAACATTCGTTATTCCCATCCTTTCCTGGCAAAGTGCCGCTGCTGTTTTGAACTTCCGTGCTCATTCGCAACCGTTTTCGTTTCAATCGACAAGCTTCGTCACTTGGATGATATTTGGCAAACTTTCCAATTCCTGTATCAAATCATCTGTCAGCAGCTGATCAACCTCAATCGTCATCAGCGCTTCTTTTCCCTTTTCCTTACGCGACACTTCCATATGGCCGATATTTATCGCATGCTTCGCCAATGCGCTGGCCACTGATCCAATCGTCCCATACCGGTCATTATGCATGATTAATAGCGCCGGATGATGGCCAGACAACTTTAAGTCGAAACCGTTCAACTCGACAATTTCGATTTTCCCTCCACCGATGGAAATACCGACAAGTTCAAGTTTTCCCTTATCATCACCAATGCGCAAACGCGCCGTATTCGGATGCTCCGGAATCGCGTCCTCGGTGAAAAAGGACACGTCAAGCCCTTCGATACGAGCAATTTCAAGCGCATTCGGGAGACGATCATCAAACGTGTCAAAACCGAGCAACCCGGCGACAATGGCGACATCCGTACCGTGCCCGCGGTACGTTTCAGCGAACGAACCGTAAAACGAGATGCGCGCCCACTCCGGCTTTCTGCCAAACAGCTTGCGCGCAACAAGGCCGATGCGCGCCGCCCCCGCCGTATGCGAGCTCGACGGCCCAACCATCACCGGACCGATAATATCAAAGACGCTTTTGTATTTCATCGCTGCGACCCCCGTTCGTGTAGAAAAATATAGAAGGGAATTCTCCCTTCTATTATCTTACCATATTACTCAACAGAAATGACAAACGGGTATAGCGGCTGTTGGCCGTTATGCACTTCGACTTCCACTTCGTCATGTTCCTTTTCAAGATAGGCAACGATCGTTTCCACTTCTACTTCGGTCGCATCTTCACCGTATAGGATGGTGACGATTTCGCTTTCCTCGTCGATCAGCGCGTCAAGCAGCTGCTTCGTGACCGCGATCTTGTCCTTGTCGGCGACGATAATGCGGTTGTCAAACAGCCCCATGTAATCGCCTTTTTGAATCTCGATGCCATCGATCGTTGTATCGCGCACGGAAACCGTCACTTGCCCTGTTTTCACCTTTGAAAGCGCCGCCATCATCGCCCGTTCATTTTGCTCAGCCGATTGCGCCGGACTGAAGGCTAAAAGCGCCGCCATACCTTGCGGAACGGTTTTCGACGGGATGACAATCACGCGCCGTTCCGAAAGTTCCGCCGCCTGCTTGGCCGCCATCACAACGTTTTTGTTGTTCGGCAACACAAACACCGTTTCCGCGTTGGCGCGGCGGATGGCGTCGGCGATTTCTTCCGTGCTTGGATTCATCGTCTGCCCGCCTTCAATTACCTCATGTGCTCCGATGCTTCGAAACAGTTCGGCCACGCCGGCGCCCATCGCAACCGCCACGATGCCGTATGGCTTCGTTTTCCCCGCGGTGCGGGATGACGTTTCCGCCTCTTTGCCGACGATGTTGGCATGCTGCTCGCGCATGTTTTCAATTTTAATTTTGATGAGGCTTCCATAGCGCTGACCGTAGGTCAGCACTTCACCCGGCGTTTCCGAATGGATGTGGACTTTGACAAGCTCGTCGTCGGCAACGACAAGCAACGAATCACCAAACCGGCTTAAGTCGCGGCGAAACGTCTCTTCGGAAAACGGATGCTGCACCAGCTTGTCCGCCTCAAACCGAACCATAAATTCCGTACAATAGCCAAACTCGATTTCATCGGTATGAATATGGCTTTGCGCGCTTTGATGGTGCGCCATTTTCACGAGCTCTTCCATCGGCACTTCAACGGGAGCGGCGCTGACGGCTTCCCCTTTCAAAGCGGCGAGAAATCCTTCATACACATATACGAGCCCTTGGCCGCCGCTGTCAACAACCCCGACTTCCTTGAGAACGGGCAGCAGCTCCGGCGTGCGTTGCAACGCTGCCTTTGCCTCGGCGAGCGCCGCTTCCATCACCGCGACGACATCGCGCTCTTTTTTTGCCGTTTCAATCGCCTTGCGCGCCGCCTCTTTCGCCACGGTGAGAATCGTTCCTTCGACCGGCTTCATAACCGCCTTGTAGGCTGTATCAACCCCGGCTTGCAACGCCGCGGCGAATTCGAAGCCATCCACTTGTTGTTTGCCTTCGACTGCCTTGGCAAACCCGCGGAACAGCTGCGACAAAATGACGCCGGAATTGCCGCGCGCCCCCATCAACAATCCTTTCGCCAGCGCCGCGGCGACGTTGCCGATATGGTTCGAGGCGTTTGCCTCCACTTCTTTCGCCCCGGACGTCATCGACAAGTTCATGTTTGTTCCTGTATCGCCATCTGGAACCGGAAAGACGTTCAGCGCATCGACCGCTTTGGCATTGTTCGCCAAGTGTGCCGCTCCTTGTTGCACCATATCGGCAAACCGTCTTCCGTCAAGCGTCCTCATTGTCACCGACTAACTCCTCCTTACTACGGATTCGTCACCCGAACCCCTTGAACGTAAATGTTGATCGACTGAACCGCCAATCCGAGCGTTTGATCGAGCGTATACCTCACTTTTGACTGTACGTTATGGGCAACCTCGGAAATTTTCGTCCCATAGCTGACGATGATGTACATATCGATATGCACTTCGCCGTTTTCCTCCCGGACGATGACCCCTTTGGAGAAGTTTTCGCGGCGCAAAATTTCCGATAACCCGTCGCGGATTTGGTTTTTGGACGCCATTCCAACAATGCCGTAACAGTCGACGGCCGCTCCCCCCGCAATCATGGCAATGACGTCATTAGCGATTTCAATGCGCCCGTATTTTGTTTGCCATTCGATCGACATGCTCGTTCCCCCTTTTTCGTATCATCGCACAGCTACCCTTATTGTACTATAACGCTTACCGTTTTCAAAGCGCACCGGCCGCCCACTAGTATTATTTAGCCGAAAACTGAAATATATGTCAAGGACATTTTCTTGAAAGGGAAAAGGCGCGTCTATTGCAATCCTTTCGGTTGTATGATACATTATAATAGTGTTTTTAGAGGGATGTTAAAGCAAGGAGGGAAAACGAATGGCGAAATGCTTTGTCACCGGCAAGAAAAAATCGTTCGGCAACACGCGTTCGCACGCTATGAATGCCAACCGCCGCACATGGAAAGCCAACTTGCAAAAAGTGCGCATTTTAGTCGACGGCAAACCGAAACGCGTCTGGGTTTCGGCACGCGCACTGAAATCCGGGAAAATTAAACGCGTCTAACCGTTCAACAAAAAAAGCACCAAAAATGGTGCTTTTTTCTTATCCTTTTTTAAATGCGTTCAACATCGCCCGCACAATCCCGCCTAAAAACTTCGGCAGCTTAATTGTATAAAACTTCATCCCGATTCCCTCCTCACACCCATCATAACGAGCTTCCCGCCATTTCCTTATCCATTATATTCCTAAATGGGCCAATCGCGACTACGGGCAGCTGACATCGCTGCTCCTTATCATCATTAATATGCCTTCAGAAAACGAAAAAGTACCGGAAGATTGGATAAGTTCGTTACTAATACATAGTGTGGAGCCGCGGGAAATATGACAGTTTGTTAACGGATATTTAAATCCGATGAGCGTGAGTCCTGTCACCATTTCAGAAACCGGGATGTACGATACGTAGCGGTACCGCGCGTCATGCATCACCGTATACGTGCCAGGCAGATGAACGGTCAGCACGTTTTGCCGGTCGACGATTTCAATGAGCCGGCCGGCGTATTTCAACAGCAGCTCGACGTTGCCAAACAAATGATCAAGCCGCCCGCCGGTCGCACCGAACAGGCGGATGCAGCGGGCCGTCTGTTCAACCGCCCAGTCAAGGGCGATCTCCATATCCGTTTTGTCCTTTTCCGCCGGCCATATGTCAAGATCGGGCAACATCTGCTGCAGCCTGGCAACGTCTTCGCCCGGCAGCGAATCGAAGTCGCCAAACGCACGCACCGGCCGAAGACCGGCTTCAAGCAACGCCGCTGTGCCGCGATCGACGCCGACCCAGCGCACGTCCTTCCCGTCATAAGAGCGCAAGTCAGGGAGAAGCCCGCGCGGGCCGCCGCCGACGATATGGATGACCATTCTCCCTCCCCCCTTTGCCTTTCGCAATGGCAACCGCCGCCCTCCTATGCCTTCTTTTTGTCCCTGATCGCGCCTATAGCCAAGCATTGTTGGTTAAAGGCCGGATCAGTTATGAAAGGGCGAATACCACGCACTGATACAACGTTCACCGACGCCCTTGGCGCTACTTGGCGCACGCTTCGCGAAGGGCGCGAATGGCCGCCGCCCGGTCCGCTTTATTGTAAATGGCCGACCCGGCAACAAGCACATTCGCTCCGGCTTCGACGCAAAGCGGCGCCGTTTTCGCGTTGATGCCGCCATCCACCTCGATGTCAACCGCTTTGTTTTGCTCATCAGCCATCCGGGCGACCTCGCGGATTTTCGGCACAACAGCCGGAATAAACGCCTGTCCGCCAAAACCTGGGTTGACCGTCATCAATAGGACAAGATCGACATCGGCGATGACATGGCGGATCATGTCAACAGGCGTATGCGGGTTTAACACAACCCCGGCCTTGACGCCTTGTTCTTTAATAAAGTGAATCGTCCGGTGCAAATGCATACACGCCTCGACATGGACGGAAATGAGATCAGCCCCGGCCTCAGCAAATGCCGGAATATACCGGTCTGGATCCGTGATCATTAAATGGACGTCCAACGGCAGCTTTGTCACCGGACGAATGGCGGCGACAATCGGCGGACCGAGCGTCAAGTTCGGCACAAAGTGTCCGTCCATCACATCCACATGAATCCAGTCGGCCCCACCTTCTTCCACAGAACGAATCTCTTCGGCCAAGCGGGCAAAATCGGCCGATAAAATCGATGGCGCAATCCGAATCATTGTTCAATACCTCGGCTTTCGTTCTTTCATTTCAGCGACAAAACTTAAATAATGATCATAGCGGTACGGAGCAATATCCCCGGCCGCCGCCGCTTCGCGCACCGCGCATTTCGGTTCGGCGATGTGAAGGCAGCCGCGGAACTTGCACCCTTCCCCGTATGCACGAAATTCCGGAAAATAGTTTGGCAGTTCGTCAAGTTCAATCTCGTCAAACTCGAGGGCGCTAAACCCCGGAGTGTCAGCGACAAGCCCGCCGGCCACCTCAAGCAGCTCCACGTGGCGGGTCGTATGCTTGCCGCGCCCCAAATGGGAGGAAATATCGCCTGTTTTTAGCTGCAAATCCGGGCAGAGCGCGTTTAACAGCGATGACTTGCCGACGCCCGACTGCCCGGCGAAAACGGAAATGCGGCCGTAAAGAAGCGTCGCCAGCTCATCAAGACCGCCTCTGGTGACGGCCGACGTCTCAATCACCTCATAGCCGATGCGCCGGTAATCGTGCACATAGCGGGCGATCGTTTCTTTCCCCTCGCCATCAAGCAAATCCATTTTGCTAATGACGATAACTGGGGCAATTTCTTTCGATTCAATTAAGACGAGAAAGCGGTCGAGCAGCTTGGCGCTAAAGTCCGGGCTTACGGCCGAAAAGACTAAAATCGCCTGCTCGACGTTGGCGACCGGCGGCCGTATGAGTTCATTTTGCCGCTCGCGAATGTCCAAAATGTAGCCTTCCGTCTCGCTTGTCGCTGTAAAGACAACGCGATCGCCGACAAGCGGCGTTACTTTTTGCTTGCGGAACACACCGCGCCCGCGACATTGAAACACATTGCCCTCGGACAAGACATAATAAAATCCGCTCAGCGCTTTAATGATTTGTCCTTCTGCCATAGCTTCACTCCTTTTTTCCATCATTTCCCGGATATGGAATCGACCCTTCATCCTTGACAACATTGTTGACAATGACGCGATAATACGCCGTCTCTCCATATGGGATTTCAAACTCGACGATCTCCGTTGCCGGACCTGTCAGCCGGTATGTTTTATATGGCGTTGTCATATTATGATTCGCATCTTGAATGTAAAGCTGGGCCTCGACCATTCGTCCGTTTTCCGCCGGCTCGTACGGGATCGTGATTTCTTTAATGACCGTTTTGGACGGCTTCGGCTCCGGACCGCGGGAAATGACGACCGTAATTGTCTCGCCTCTTTCCACCTGCTCGTTCGCGGCCGGGGTTTGCGAGATGACAAGCCCTTCCGGCACTTCATCGGCGTACTCATATTGTATTTCGATGCGCAACCCTTGATCTTCACCGTAATCGCGCACACTTTTTTCTGTATAGCCGCTCAAGTCTTTGAGCGTTACTTTTTCCGGACCGAGGCTGACGGTGAACATCACTTCGGTTTCACCGGGCACGACTTTATCGCCGGCATACGGATATTGATCCAAAATCGTCCCTTCCGGCTTATCGCTATGGCGGCCGTTGCGCGTAATGCGGGTGAACCCTTCTGCGCGCAGCTCCTCCTCGGCAGCAGAAATATCGTCGCCGATAAAGCTCGGAAACTCGATTTTCTTTTCCCCGATGCTCTTATAGATGACGACGCCGGCCCCCGGCTTCACCGTCATGCCGGCTTCCGGGTCGGTGCGCACGACTTTCCCTTCTTCTATTGTATCATCTTCCACATCGATCGTATCTTGAATTTCCAAACCGAGCGCCGACAGCTGTTCAACCGCTTCATCATAATCTTTATTGATGACGTCGGGCATTGTCACGTCTTTCGGAAAGACGAGGCCGGGAACCCAAGTGAGCGCGCTCACGCCAGCTGCGCCTAACAACAACACGGCGGCGGCAAGCCAGGCGATCCAAGCCCGCTTCCGTTTCGGCTTCGGCCTGTCGTCCGCTTTCACCGATTCATTCGCCTTTTCTTCATAAACAAGCGTCTCCTGCTCCAGCGCCGCGCTTTCCGGCCGTTTCATAATCGGAATGGCTTTCGTCGCTTCCTCGTCATCATCGGGAATCATAAATTTCGCCTCATTGCGCCGTCTCGGGTCAAGCGCCGTCCGGATATCCTCGTTCATTTCGCGCGCCGATTGATAGCGGTAAAATGGATCTTTCGCCATCGCTTTTAAAATAATGTTTTCTACACTTTGCGGAATCTCCGGATTCCACGCCTTCGGCGACGGTGTTTCCGCCTGCAAGTGCTTCAGCACGACCGAAACAGCCGATTCGCCGGAAAATGGCAGCCGGCCGGTGACAAGCTCAAACATGACGATGCCGAGCGAGTAAACGTCTGATTTTTCGGTGGCAATACCGCCGCGCGCCTGCTCCGGCGACAAATAATGAACCGAACCGAGCACCGAGTTCGTCTGCGTGATCGTCGTTCCACTCATCGCCACGGCGATGCCGAAGTCGGTCACTTTCACATTGCCGTGCTCGTCGAGCAAAATGTTTTGCGGTTTAATGTCGCGGTGGATGATGCCGTTCTCATGCGCATGAGCGATCGCCGAGGTCAGCTGATCCATGATGCGAAGCGCCTGTTCAACCGAGAGCGGGGCGTGTTGCTGAATGTATTGCTTGAGCGTTGAGCCGCGTACATATTCCATGACAATGTAATAGATTCCTTCTTCTTCGCCAACGTCATAAATGGGAACAATATGTTCATGGTTTAAGCTCGTTGCCGCCTGCGCTTCGCGGCGAAACCGCCTAATAAATTGGTCGTCGTTGGCAAAATCGAGGCGGAGCACTTTCACGGCGACATCGCGCTCCAAAATGATGTCGCGGGCCAAATACACATTGGCCATACCGCCGCCGCCGATAAGGTTGATGATTTTATAGCGGTCGTTCAATCGCTTTCCGATGAGCACGCCGATCACCCACTTTCACGTTCCGCTGAAAAATCGATGACCGCCAGCGAAATGTTATCTTCCCCGCCCCGCCCGTTTGCTAAATCGATGAGCGCTGCGGCCTTCTCTTCAAGTGTGCCGCTGCCTGCCAAAATATGTATGATGTCCGCCTCCGGTACTTTGTTTGATAGCCCGTCAGAACATAAAAGAAGCATATCGCCGTCATCAATGGAGACGGTTTTGACATCAATCTTCACCACCGGCTCGGTGCCGAGCGCCCGCAGGAGCACATTTTTGCGCGGATGGTACTCCGCATCTTCCTTGGAAATTTGCCCACTTTTGACAAGCTCATTGACAAGGGAGTGATCATCCGTCAGCTGTTGAATCCCGTTTTGATTCAATAAATAGCAGCGGCTGTCGCCGATATGGGCAATCGTAGCAAACGGGCCGGCGCAAATCGCGCCGACGACCGTCGTTCCCATCCCTTGGCATTCCGGATGGGAAAGCGCATGGCGAAACAGGCGTTCGTTCGCGGCCTCGATATGCTCTTTCAACCACTGCTCCGCCTCGGCCGGCGAAGAAACGCTTGGCGCTTGCTCCCACTGTTCTTGCAAATGCGCCACTGCCATGGCGCTCGCCACATCGCCGGCCCGGTGTCCCCCCATCCCATCGGCGACAACGGCTAAATATTGGCCGTCCTGGTTGGCAAATACGCCCCCGTTGTCCTCATTATGCTCGCGAATCTGCCCGATATCCGTTCGGAAAACGGCTCGCATCCGGTTCACCTCGTCTCTTCTTTTCGCTCCTTCGCGCGAAGCTGTCCGCAGGCGGCATCGATGTCATGTCCGTGTTCGCGGCGAATGGTGACATTAATCCCATGCTCTTTCAGCGCCCGTTCAAAGGCGAAAATTTGGCTGCGCGGCGTGCGCACATAGTTGCGTTCCGGCACATAGTTGACCGGAATCAAGTTTACATGGCATTTCAACCCTTTGAGCAGTTCAGCTAGTTGCTCGGCATGCTCGAGCTGGTCGTTCACCCCGCCGAACAGTCCGTATTCAAATGTTACACGCCGCCCGGTTTTTTCAATGTAATACCGGATCGCCTCCATCAGCTTTGGCAACGGGTACGCCTTATTAATCGGCATCAGCTTTGTCCGCAGTTCGTTTGTTGGCGCATGCAGCGAAATGGCGAAATTGATCTGCATCTTTTCGTCAGCAAATTGGTAAATTTTTGGGATAATCCCGCTTGTCGACACGGTAATATGGCGGGCGCCGATATTCAGTCCTTTCGGATGGTTGACGATGCGTAAAAACTTGATGAGCGCATCGTAGTTGTCAAACGGCTCACCGATGCCCATCACAACAATGCTGCTGACGCGCTCGTTCGTCTCATCGAGCGCCTTTTGCACGTGTACGACTTGGGCGACAATTTCACCTGCTTCCAAATGACGCTTCAGCCCGCCGAGCGTCGACGCGCAAAACGTGCAGCCGATGCGGCAGCCAACTTGAGTTGTGACGCACACCGAATTGCCGTAGTTATGGCGCATGAGCACGGTCTCGATCGAATAGCCGTCATGAAGCTCAAACAAAAACTTGATCGTCCCATCTTTGGACGTTTGCTTGACGATCGTTTTGAGCGTCGTGATCGAAAACGACGCCGCGAGCTGTTCGCGCAGCCGCTTCGGCAAGTTCGTCATCTCGGCAAAATCGGTGACGCGCTTTTCATACAGCCATTCGTAAATTTGTGTGGCCCGAAACGGTTTCTCACCATGGACAGCGAGCCACTCCTTCCACTCATCAAGCGTGAGCGAATAAACTGACGGCAATGGCAGCGGCGTTTCCCCCGCCAATCGGCGGGCAGCCATATGGGTCGTTTCCACTTACTGCACCTTCTTTCGTAACCGGGCGATAAAAAACCCGTCGGAATCAAAATAATGCGGCAACAGCTGCAGCATGCCTGCTTGCACATGAGGGCGCACCGCATCCGGCATCCGCTCGGCGAGGCGGTCGTCGAGGGAAAAGTCCGGGTGATCGGCCAAAAACCGGGCGATCGCCTCTTCGTTTTCCTCGCGCTCGATGGTACACGTGCTGTATACGAGCGTGCCGCCTTTTTTCAACAGCGGGGCGGCCGCCCGCAAAATGGCTTGCTGCACCTCAATAAGCGCCGCAACATCATCCTTCCCTTTCGTATATTTGATTTCCGGTTTGCGGCGGATGACGCCGAATCCGGTGCACGGCGCATCGACTAAAATACGATCAAACGACTCAGGGGCAAACCGCTCGCCGAGCCGGCGGCTGTCAAGAGCGAGAGCGGTGATGCAGCCAAGTCCGAGCCTTTGCGCCTGCTGCTCAATGAGCTTCACTTTATGCTCGTGAACGTCGACGGCGACAACTTCACCGCGGCCGTCCATCCGCTCAGCGATATGGGTCGTTTTTCCACCCGGTGCCGCGCAGCAGTCGAGCACCCGCTCTCCAGGGGACGGATCAAGCGCCCGAGCGACAAGCATCGAGCTTTCATCTTGAATCGTCAGCCAGCCGGAGCGAAACGTTTCCGTATGCGCCAAGTTTCCTTTTGCCGCGCGGACGGCGTCCGGGGCGACAAGGCCGGGAACAGCCTCCATGCCTTCAGCACGCAGCCGGTCAAGCGCCTCCTCCACCGTCGCCCGCAGCCGATTGACGCGGGCGGTCGATGGCGGTGGACGCAAGTTTGTCTCGCACATGCGCGCCGTCTCCTCCAGACCATATTGCTTGATCCAGCGCCGGACAAGCCATTCCGGGTGGCTCGTGGCGACGGCAAGCCGCTTTTCGGAATCGATAATCGCATCAAGCGAAGGCAGCCCCTCGCGGCCGATCGTGCGCAAGACGCCGTTGACGAGCGAAGCGATGCCGCGATGGCCGCGGCGCTTGGCGATTTCCACCGCTTCAAAGATGGCGGCGCGATCCGGGACGCGGTCCAAATACACCATTTGGTACAACGTCAACCGGAGAAGCACGCGCACCCATAGCTCCAACCGGCGCGCCTTGCGCAAAAATGGCGCTAAATAATAGTCGAGCGTATCACGCCGCTGCACGGTGCCGTATACGATCTCCGTCAGCAGCGCCGCATCGCGCCCGTCAAGGCGCCCTTTCCGGATGGCGTCATTCAACTGCAGATGGCTGTAGGCTCCTTTTTGTTCAATAGCCAATAACGTATCCAGCGCAAGTTCACGTACGTTCATTGTCCTCTCCTAGCTTCATGCCGGCCGCCAGCCGGCTGCCGGCGCCGCGCAAAAACTCGCTGGCGGTCATCCGCTTTTTGCCGGCCGGCTGCAGTTCGGTAATTTTAATGGCGGTCTCATTGCCGGTGGCGACGACGATGCCGTCTTCTTCAAGCGATAAAATCGTGCCCGGCGGCGCCGAACTGATCGCCGGCACTTTTTCGCCCCACCAGATTTTCCAAACGTTCCCGTCATGCGTCGTATACGTGACCGGCCACGGGCGGAAGGCGCGAATATGGTTGTAAATCGTCTCGCCGGGCTGTGTCCAGTCAATCTGCTCTTGTTCGCGCCGGATATTCGGGGCATATGTCGCTTTCTCTTCCTCTTGTGGAACAGGCGCGATTTTACCTGCCAATAAAAGCGGGAGCGTTTCTGATAATAGTTTAGCCCCGGCGGCGCTTAATTTATCATGCAGTGTGCCTACGGTATCCGTTTCATGAATTGGCACCTCGACTTGCGCCAACATGTCGCCCGCGTCAAGCTTTTCCGCCATATACATAATCGTGACGCCTGTTTTCTCTTTCCCTTGCCAAATGGCGTAATGGATCGGCGCTCCGCCCCGCAGCTCGGGAAGAAGCGAGGCATGGACATTGATGCAACCGTATTTCGGCGCCGCAAGCAGCGCTTTCGGCAAAATTTGCCCGAACGCCGCCGTCACGATCAAATCAGGTGCAAACGCCAGCACTTGTTCATACTGTTCTGGCTCGCGAATTTTCGTCGGCTGCAGCACCGGGATGCCGTACTTTTGCGCCTCAACCTTAACCGGGGGTGGAACGGGTACGCGCTTTCGCCCCTTCGGCTTGTCCGGCTGGGTGACAACGGCCGTAACGTGATAACCGTCATCAAGCAGCTGCCGTAAAACCGGCACCGCAAAGTCCGGCGTTCCCATAAACACAATGTTCGTCATCGGCATCTATCCTTCCAATTCTTTAAGATCGCAGTAGCGGATCACTTTCGTTGTAAACAGCACACCGTGCAAATGGTCGATTTCATGCTGCAAGGCGCGCGCCAAAAAGCCGGTTGCGGCGAGCGTAAACGGACGGCCGCGCCGGTTTTGCGCCCGCACGTTCACAAATTTCGCGCGCGGCACTTCGCCAAACAGGCCGGGAAAGCTCAAACAGCCTTCGACATCAATTTGTTCGCCGCGTGTCTCCATAATAACCGGATTGATGAGTTCGATCCGGCCGTGCTCATCACCGACATCAACAACGGCAATCTGTTTGGCGATACCGACTTGCGGTGCGGCCAGGCCGACCCCGTCGGCAGCCAGCATCGTTTCATACATATCGTCAAGCAGCCGGGCGAGTTCTCGGTCAAACGCCGTCACCGGCGCACACGGCTGTTCCAAAACCGGGGCAGGATAGGTGATAATCGGCAATACAGACAACGTCATTCCTCCGTTTTCACATCATCATATAAGGATTCGTATCGACGGTAATCGCGACCCCGCCGTGGGCGGCATCCGCCTGGTAGCGGTCGATGACCGCCTTGAGCGCCGCCGTTACGTTCGGTTCCCGCTTGTATTTTATCATGCATTGATAACGATATCTATCATGAAGGCGAGCGATCGTCGAGGCGACCGGACCGAGGACAACCGCGTCTTCCGACAGTTGTTTGCGCAAGTAGGCGGCGATTTTTTCCGCCGCTTTGGCGGCAGCCGGCGCTTCTTCATGGGCGGCGGTAATGAGCGTTAAGTAATAGTACGGCGGATAGCCGTGCGCTTTGCGCATCATCATTTCCCGCCGGTAAAAGGCGCGGTAATCGTGGCGGGCGGCAAGTTCGATGCTGTAGTGGTCGGGCGCGTACGTCTGGATGACGACTTCGCCCGGCAGCTCGTGCCGTCCGGCGCGCCCACTCACCTGCGTCAGCAGTTGGAACGTTTTTTCGGCAGCGCGGAAATCGGGCAAATGAAGCATCGTATCAGCCGCAAGCACACCGACGAGCGTCACATCGGGAAAATCAAGCCCTTTGGCAATCATTTGCGTGCCGAGCAAAATGTCGGCTTCCTTGGCGGCAAAGCGGGACAAAAGCTCTTCGTGCGCCCCTTTGCGCCCGGTCGTATCGACATCCATGCGGATGACGCGCGCTGTCGGCAGCAGTTTCGTCAACTCCTCTTCCACTTTTTGCGTACCGGTGCCAAAAAAGCGGATATGCTCGCTCCCACACGCCGGGCAGCGGGGAACGAGCGGCTCTTCATGCCCGCAATAATGACATTTCATTCGCTCGCCGGCGCGATGGTACGTAAGCGAAATGTCGCAATGCGGGCAACGGATGACGTAGCCGCAACCGCGACACATGACAAACGTCGAATAGCCGCGCCGGTTTAAAAACAAGACCGCTTGCTCGCCGCGTTCAAGCCGGAGGCGCAGCTCATCGAGCAGCCGGCGTGAAAACATCGAACGATTGCCGCTGCGCAGCTCCTCACGCATATCAACAACGTGGACGTCCGGCATGCCGCCGTCAGCAATCCGCTCCGGCAGTTCAAGCAGCTCATACACCCCTTTCGCCGCGCGGGCGAACGTCTCTAAGGATGGAGTGGCGCTGCCGAGCACGACCGGGCAGCCGTGGCGGCGGGCGCGGTAAATGGCGACATCGCGCGCATGATAGCGCGGCATTTCTTCCTGCTTGTAGCTCGTCTCATGCTCTTCATCGATGATAATCATCCCTAAGTTTTCAAACGGGGCAAACACAGCCGAGCGCGCCCCGACGACGAGCTGCACTTCTTTCCGGTGGATTTTCCGCCATTCATCATATTTTTCGCCGATCGACAGCCCGCTATGAAGCACCGCCACCTTCGGGCCGAACCGCCCCTTAAACCGCTCAACCATTTGCGGCGTCAGTGAAATTTCCGGCACAAGCACAATCGCCTCTTTTCCTTGGCGCAATACTTCGTCAATCGCCCGCATGTACACTTCCGTTTTTCCGCTCCCGGTGACGCCGTAAAGCAAAAACGTGCGATGCTCTCCGGCACGCACTGAAGCGGTGATTGCTGCAAGCGCTCCGGCCTGAGCTTCGGTGAGCGCCGGCGGCTCGCTCGGCTGAAACGTGCGGTGCCTGTACGGATCACGGTACACTTCAACATCGCTGATCACAATGAATCCTTTATCGACGAGCGCTTTAAGCGGTGCGGAGGAAACGCCAAGCGCCGCCTGCAGCTCGGCCACCGGCACTGCTTCCTCTTTTTCAAGCAAAAACGAAAGCACGTCTTTTTGCCTTGAAGGCAGCGCCGCCAGTGCGTCCTTCGCTTGTTCCGTTGAAACAGCGAGGGCGGCATGCTTCACCGTTTTCTTGCCCGCTTTTTCTTTTACTTCGTAAACCGCTTCAAGCACCCCTTGCTGCACCGCTTTTTGCGCCGGCCGCCATAGGCCGGCGGCTTCAATGTCTTTCCAAGCAGCTTCCATTCGGTCGGCAAACAGCAGCTTTAGTTCATCCGGCAACGCGTCCCGCTTCCGCTCATCCGTCAGCCGGAGCGTTTTTTCATATTTTGCCCGCATCGCCGCCGGCAGCATCGCCTGGTACGCGGAAATGGCGAAACAGAGCGTCGTTTCCGTTAAATAGCGGCCCAAATCGAGAAGTTCTTCATTAAGCACCGGCACGACGTCAAGCACATGTTCGATCGGCTTTAGCTGTTTGATCTCGGAATGGTCTTTTACGTCAATGACAAATCCTTGCAGGCGCCGCGCCCCGAACGGCACTGTCACCCGCATGCCAGGCTGGATGACGCCGCGCCAGCGCTCGGGAATCAAATAGTCGAACGGGCGGTCCGTTTGCCGCGTCGGGACATCGACAATGACCGATGCGACTTTCATCGAATCCCCTCGATATAGGCGTGAATTTCTTTTAAAATCTCCTCGGCCGCTTCCCGTTTCGTCATGAGCGGCAACGGACGGACGGCGCCGTCGCGGCGGAAGATCGTGACGACGTTCGTATCGCCGGCAAACCCCGCCCCTTCTTCCACGACATTGTTGGCAACGACCATATCGAGCCGCTTTTCTTCGAGCTTTTTTAACGCATATTGTTCGAGGTTGTCCGTTTCGGCCGCAAATCCGACTAGAATTTGCCTTGTTTTCCGCTCGCCAAGCGTTTTTAAAATGTCAACTGTCCGCTCCATCTCCACGACATAGCCGCCTGGCTGCTTTTTGATTTTTGCCGCCGCGACATGCTTGGGCCGGTAATCAGCCACGGCGGCCGCTTTAATGACAATGTCTGTTTCGGAAAAGCGGGCCATCACCGCTTCATACATCTCAG
Organism: Geobacillus sp. BK01; assembly: GCF_052220245.1. Classification (NCBI taxonomy): domain Bacteria; kingdom Bacillati; phylum Bacillota; class Bacilli; order Caryophanales; family Anoxybacillaceae; genus Geobacillus; species Geobacillus sp. BK01. The sequence continues at coordinate 10,543 of NZ_JBQPTH010000005.1, read as the reverse complement.
CGGCCGATTCGACCGACACGGTCTCAACATAATCGGGCGCCGGAAGCGACGTCGGCCCCGAAACGAGCGTCACCGCCGCCCCAAAGCGGGCGGCCGCTTCGGCGATGGCATAGCCCATTTTTCCGCTCGAATAGTTGGAAAAATAACGAACCGGGTCGAGCCTTTCCCGCGTCGGCCCGGCGGTGACAAGAATGCGCTTTCCGCCAAACAGCGGCGGGTCGCCGGCGAAAAAGCGCTCGATATGGGCGATGATTTTTTCCGGCTCTTCAAGCCGTCCTTTGCCGATGTAACCGCACGCCAAATAGCCTTCCGACGGCTCAATGAATCTGTACCCGAACCGATGCAACAGCTCGATGTTCGCTTGGACGGCCGGGTGCTCGTACATGTGGACGTTCATCGCCGGGGCGATCCAAACGGGCGCTTTCGTCGCCAAAATCGTTGTCGTCGCCATATTGTCGGCGATGCCCGCCGCCAGCTTGGCAATCGTATTGGCCGTCGCCGGCGCAACGAGGACGAGATCCGCCCAGTCCGCCAAATCAATATGGGCGATGACAGCCGGATCGTTTTCCGCAAACGTGTCGACATATACTTCTTGGCGCGACAATGCTTGGAACGTAAGCGGCGCAATAAACTGACACGCTCCTTCGGTCATGATCACTTTCACTTCCGCGCCGCGCTGGGTAAGCTGGCTTGTCAGCGCCGCCGCCTTGTACGCGGCGACTCCCCCGGTTACACAAAGCAAAATATGTTTCCCCTTGATCATTTTGGCCACCCCCGATATTGAAAAAAATAACAACCTAACAGCTAGGTTGTTATTTTTCCTCTTCCGCTAATTCGACCTTGTCGCCGGCAATTTCCTCGAGCGCCTGGCCGACAAACTTTTTCGACACCGGCTGTTTCACCATCAGCTCCGAGCCGTCTTGAAGCTGGCGCGCCCGTTTCGCTGCGACTGTGACAAGCTTATATTTCGAGTCCACTTTTTGCATCAGCAAATCGATGGAAGGATACAACATCGTCATTCCACCCCCAACATCCGTTTATACCGCTCGGCGACGCGCTCACGCCGGCAATGTTCGGCGATGACGATCGCCTTGATCCGCTCACAGGCGAGCTCGACTTCGTCGTTTTCGACGACATAGTCGTACGCATCCATCATTTCGAGCTCCTCTTTCGCCGCCTGCAGCCGGTTTTCCACCAGCTCTTTCGACTCGGTGCCGCGCCCGATGATCCGCTTCTCGAGCTCCGACAGGCTCGGCGGGGCAAGAAAAATAAAGAGTGCCTCCGGAAACGCGCGGCGCACTTTCATGGCGCCTTGCACTTCAATTTCCAAGAACACGTCTTTCCCTTCGGCGAGCGTTTTTTCCACATAGTCGACCGGCGTCCCGTAATAGTTGCCAACGTATTCCGCCCACTCAAGCAACTTGTTTTCACGGATCATTTGTTCAAACTGCTCGCGCGACCGGAAAAAGTAATCGACGCCCTCCACTTCGCCTTCCCGCGGTTTGCGCGTCGTGACCGACACTGAGTAATGAAGTTTGATGTCAGGACGCGAAAACAGCGCCTTGCGCACCGTCCCTTTGCCGACGCCGGACGGCCCTGACATGACGATTAACAACCCTCGTTCGTTCCTCAACGTTGAAAACCCTACCCTTCCTCGGAAAAATCATCGCTTCCGTACAAGCGGTTCGCCACCGTTTCCGGCTGCACGGACGATAAAATGACGTGGTCGCTGTCGGTAATGATGACCGCGCGCGTCCTTCGGCCGTGCGTTGCGTCGACGAGCTTGCCGTTTTCGCGCGCATCTTGGATCATCCGTTTGATCGGCGCCGAATCAGGACTGACAATCGTGATAATGCGGGCGGCCGACACCATGTTTCCATACCCGATATTAATAAATTTCATCATCAAGACACGCCCACCTGCCATACTCATTATTGTTGCCGCCGGCAAGCCGTTTTAAACGACGGTTACTCCACGTTTTGCACTTGCTCGCGCATTTTCTCGAGCGCGCTTTTCATCTCGACGACTTGCGCGGCAATGACGCTGTCGTTCGCCTTGGCGCCGATCGTGTTCACTTCGCGGTTTAACTCCTGCACGAAAAAGTCAAGCTTCCGCCCGATCGGTTCATCCGCCCTAAGCACGTCTGCCATTTGTGACAAATGGCTGCGGATGCGTTTCAATTCCTCGTGAATGTCGGCCTTTTCGGCAAACACCGCCACTTCTGTGAGCAGGCGCGCTTCATCAACCGGAGAAGGCGCCCATTCGCGCAGGCGGCGCGCAAGCCGCTCGCGGTATTGCTCGACGACGAGCGGCGCCCGCTGTTCAATGGCTTCCACCCCGGCTTCGACTTCATGAAGGCGGGCGCGCAAATCCGCAGCAAGCGCCTCCCCTTCGCGCCGGCGCATTGCGGCGAGCGCTTTTGCCGCTTCTTCCACCGCCGCCAACAGGAGCGGCTCCACCTCCTCGTTCGCCCCTTCCTCCTCGACCACTTCGACCACCCCATCGAGCCGAAGCAAGTCAGCCGCCGTCGCGCCGCCGTCGAGGGAAAATCGCCTCGCCGCTTCCTGCAAACCGTTCCAATATTGGCCGAGCAAATCCCAATCGATATGTACGTTCCGTTTCACAAGCCCCTCGCCGGCAATCGTGACGAACACTTCCACTTTTCCGCGCCGCACATACGGCAAAATTGCTTTTTTTATTTTATCCTCAAACACGAGCCATTGTCTAGGGAGGCGGATGGAAATTTCACAAAACCGGTGGTTGACCGATTTCATTTCCACCGCCACCGTCAAGCGATCCGTTTTTTTCGTGCTCGCGCCAAAACCAGTCATGCTGTAAACCATGCCATCACACCCGTTGCGTCGTTGATGAAAAAGAAAAGGTCATAGAGCGTGCCTCTATCACCTTTTTCATTATACCATACACGCTATTTATTTTCTCGCGAAAAACGAGCCGGCAAACAAAAATGTCGGCAAGGCGGACAAGCCCACGATGAGAAGCCAGTCAATGACCGCGAGCGGTTTCGTATGGAATACAGCGCCAAGCGGCGGATAATAGATGACCACAAGCAGCAATAGAAGCGACACGAGCACCGCCGCAACGAGATACATATTCCCGAACGGACTGCGGTCAAAAACCGAACGGTCGCAGCGGCAGTCAAACACGTGGATCAATTGCGCCAGCACGAGCGTCGCAAACGCCGCCGTCTGAGCGTAAACGAGATCCGCGCCGCTCCGTTCATACGCGGTCAGAAACGCAGCCAGCGTGACGATGCCGATCAAAAAGCCGCGGCTGATGATTTTCCAGCCGAGCCCGCGGGCGAACACCCCTTCATCCGGGCGGCGCGGCGGCCGCTTCATTACATTTTCTTCCGGGCGGTCAAGCCCAAGCGCCATGGCCGGCAATCCATCGGTCACGAGATTCACCCATAAAATTTGAATCGGCACGAGCGGTAGCGGCAACGCCAGCAGCATGGCAAAGAGCATGACAAGAATTTCTCCGACATTCGACGCCAGCAAATAGCGGATAAACTTGCGAATGTTTTCGTAAATGTTTCGTCCTTCTTCGATCGCCGCCTCAATCGTCGCAAAATTGTCATCAAGCAGCACGAGCGACGCCGCCTCTTTCGCCACCTCCGTCCCCGACCGGCCCATCGCGACGCCGATATCGGCCGCTTTCAACGCCGGCGCATCGTTCACCCCGTCGCCGGTCATGGCGACAATATGGCCACGCCGCTTGAAGGCGTTGACAATTTTCAACTTATGCTCCGGGGAGACGCGGGCAAACACGTAAATATCATCGACCTCGCGTTCGAGCTCATCGACCGACAGCTTCGAGAGCGCCGCTCCGTCCATCACCTTGCCGCCGGGCGGCAGCACGCCAAGCTGTTTGGCGATGGCCGTTGCGGTCAACACATGGTCCCCGGTGATCATCACCGTTTTCATCCCCGCCTCCTTGCAGCGCGCCACCGCCTGTTTCACCTCAGGACGCGGCGGGTCGATCATGCCGGCGACGCCGAGAAACTGAAGCTTCGTCTCCGCCTCCTTTTCCGACTGAATCCGCTCCGTTGCCGCGAGCGGCCGATATGCGACGGCAATCGTGCGCAAGGCCGAGGCCGCCATCCCGTGCACCGCCTTCTCGACCGCCTCTTTCCACGCCGGGGTCAGCGCCTGCTCGCGGCCGTTCCATTCAAGACGGTCCGCCCGCTCAAGCAGCACATCGGGCGCCCCTTTCGTCACGACAAACCGCCGTCCGTTCCGGTCGCGGACGATGACTGTCATCATTTTTCGCTCCGAATCAAACGGAAATTCCCGTTCCACGATATAATCGCGAAGCAGCTCCGTTTTCGTCACCCCGGCCTTTTCAGCGGCGACAAGCAGCGCCCCTTCGGTCGGGTCGCCGTCGACATAGCGGCGGCCGCCTTCTTCCTTTACTTCCGAATCGTTGCAAAGCGCCGCCATCACCAACAATCGGCGAAGCGCCGGGATGCGGTTCGGATCCACAGCCTGGCCGCGCTCGGAAAACTTCCCGTCCGTTTCCACCCCGACGCCGCTGACCGCAAACGTCCGCCCGCCCGTCCACACTTGTGTGACGGTCATCATGTTTTCCGTCATCGTTCCTGTTTTGTCGGAGCAAATGACCGAGGCGCAGCCTAGCGTTTCCACCGCCGGGAGCTTGCGGACGATGGCGTTGCGTTTGATCATCCGCTGCACGCCGAGCGCCAACACGACCGTCACGATGGCCGGCAATCCTTCCGGAATCGCCGCCACCGCGAGCGATACGCCGGCCAAAAACATGTCGTACATATCATGCCCTTGAACAACGCCGACCGCCACCACCGCTGCCGTCAAGGCTAGCGCGACCACAAGCAAAATTTTCCCAAGCTGCTCAAGCCGGCGCTGGAGCGGCGTCATGCCGGCATCGGCCTCTTCGAGCATCGCCGCGATTTGCCCCATCGCCGTTTTCATTCCCGTTGCGATGACGATGCCAATGCCGCTTCCTCTCGTCACCAGCGTCCCCATAAACGCCATATTGTGCAAATCGCCGAGCGACGCCTGCTCCGTATGAAGCGGGGCAGCCGATTTGGCTGCGGGCACCGATTCGCCGGTCAACGCCGACTCCTCGATTTCCAGTCCGCTCGCCTCGATCAGGCGGACATCGGCCCCGACCCGGTCGCCGCTTGCCAGCCGCACCACATCGCCGACGACAAGATCGCGCGCCGGGATTTTCACCCACTCCCCGCCGCGCAGCACAACCGCCTGCGGGGCGGACAACCGTTTTAAGGCGGCCAGCGACTTCTCGGCCCGCCGTTCCTGAATAAACCCGAGAATGGCGTTCATAATGACGATCACAACAATCGCCACGGCATCGACATACTCTCCTAAAAACGCGGAAACGACCGTCGCCAACAGCAACACGAGCACCATAAAATCTTGAAACTGACGGAAAAAGACGACGATCGCCGGCGTCGCTTTTCCTTCCGCCAGTTCATTGTGCCCGAACTGCCGCAGCCGTTTTTCCGCCTCCGCCGCGGTAAGCCCGGTCCTGACATTCGTCTTTGCCTCTTGCGCAACATCGTTGGCCGCAAGCGTATGCCACTGCATTTGTCTCCCTCCGTCCTTCCATCTTTTCAGCGCACTGTTCCCGCTTTTTTATGCTTATTCATCCCTGTCCGAAAAAATGATCAACTCTCCGCCATAATGTCTGACGGCCTAAACAGCCCGACGTCATCGGCTGGCCGCGGCCCTGTCCTTATAAGAGAAAGGCAGTGCGCCAATTCATGATGCAACCTTTTCGTCCTGCATCACCGCCCGCGCTCAGGCAATGTTCAAAGAAATGTTCAAAACAGCGCGTCATGTGGTAAGATCGGAATAGCAGACAACCAACATAGAAAGGTGTTTCCTATGTCCTTTGACGGAGTGTTGACATACGCCATTGCCGGTGAACTGAACGAGGCGCTTGCAGGCGGGCGGATCACGAAAATCCATCAGCCGTCCGCCTATGAGATCGTCATGCTTGTGCGCGCCCGCGGCCAGAATCATAAAGTGCTGCTGTCGGCGCACCCGACGTACGCGCGCGTCCACTTGACGAGTGAAACGTACGACAATCCACCCGAGCCGCCGATGTTTTGCATGCGGCTGCGCAAACAGTTGGAAGGAAGCATCATCGAGTCGGTCCGCCAAGTCGACTTTGACCGGATCATCATCATCGACGCAAAAGGGCGCGACGAGCTCGGCGACGTGCAAACGAAGCGGCTCATGATCGAAATCATGGGCCGCCATAGCAACATCATCCTAGTCGACGCGTCAACCAACACGATCATCGACAGCTTGAAGCATTTGCCGCCATCGGTCAACCGCTACCGGACGGTGCTCCCCGGGCATCCGTACGTCGCCCCGCCGGCGCACGGCAAACTCAATCCGCTCGAGGCGACCGAAGAAACGGTGCTGAAAAAACTCGACTTTCACGCCGGCAAGCTCGCCCAGCAGCTTGTCTCCGCCTTCAGCGGCATTTCGCCGCTGTTCGCCAACGAAGCCGTGTTCCGCGCCGGGCTCGCCAACCGGGCGACGCTGCCGAACAGCTTTCTCGCGCTCATCGATGACGTTCGGCACCGCCGCTTTGCCCCGATGATGTACACGAACGGGGAAAAAGAATGGTTTTACGTGTTGCCGCTTAAGCACTTACAAATCGAAGGCCAGCCGTTGGCGAGCGCGAGCGGGCTATTGGACCGCTTTTATTTCGGCAAGGCCGAGCGCGACCGCGTCAAGCAGCAAGCCCATGACATCGAGCGGCTCATGGCGAACGAAAAGGCAAAAAACGAGAAAAAGCTCCTCAAGCTCGAACAGACGCTGGAGGAAGCGAAACAAGCCGACATTTACCGGCTGTACGGCGAGCTGCTCACCGCCCACCTGTACGCCGCAAAGCGCGGCATGACGGAAATCGAGGTCGCAAACTACTACGACGAAAACGGCGGCACGATCACCATTCCGCTCGACCCGCAAAAATCGCCGTCTGACAACGCGCAACAATACTTTCAAAAATACCAAAAAGCGAAAAACTCGCTTGCTGTCGTTCAAGAACAAATCGAGCGGACGAAAGAAGACATCGCCTATTGCGACACGATTTTAAGCCAGCTCGAAACCGCCGCGCCAAAAGACGTCGAGGAAATTCGCGATGAGCTCATCGAACAAGGCTATTTGCGCCCGCGCGCGACAAAAGGGACGAAAAAGCGAAAACCAACCGCGCCCGAGCTGGATCGCTACATCGCAAGCGACGGCACGGAAATATTGGTCGGCAAAAACAACAAACAAAACGATTATTTGACAACGAAGCTCGCCCACAAAGACGACATTTGGCTCCATGTCAAAAACATCCCTGGCTCGCACGTCGTCATCCGGAGCAGGCAGCCGTCCGACGAGACGCTCCTCGAGGCGGCGAACTTGGCCGCCTACTTCAGCAAAGCCCGCCAGTCCGGATCCGTGCCTGTCGACTACACGCGCATCCGCCATGTCAAAAAACCGAGCGGCGCCAAGCCGGGGTTTGTCATTTACGAACACGAGCAAACGCTCTACGTCACGCCGGATGAAGAGCTCATCCGCGCCATGAAACAGCGGCAAAAAGAACAAGCGGCGAAACGGCCGTAAACGGGCCTCGATGCCCTTCAACATGGCATCGGCGATTCGCGGGAACTTCCATCGCCATCGACACGGCCTAGCGCCGCAGAAAAGACAACGGGCTGTCTGCAAGACCAGTTTCATTGGCCTTACGGACAGCCCGCTTTGCAAACTTATCGAGTCAACCACAAGCCGCCATCGCGACTGCAAGTTGTTATCTTCAATAATCGTTGCCGTTTTGGATATGGTATAATAATGAAAAAAGCGAGGGAGATCCGATGAATCCAGAACCGTCCAAACTGTATACGTATGCCGATTATATTCAATGGGATGGGCGTTGGGAGCTTATTGATGGAAAAGCTTACAACATGAGCCCTTCCCCAACGTGGGAGCATCAGTTTACCGTTATGGAACTATCGTTCGCATTTCGTTCGTACTTTCAAAATAAAGATTGCTACGTTGCCATTGCTCCGTTTGATGTTCGTCTCTCCGAAAACGATGACTACACATATGCAAAACATGTCGTTCAACCCGATATTTCTGTCATTTGCAATCGAAACAACTTAACACCAAACGGCTGTTTAGGAGCCCCAACACTCGTTGTCGAGGTTCTTTCTCCATCTACAGCGTTAAAAGATCGAAATGAAAAATTTAAACTATACGAACAATTTGGCGTAAAAGAATATTGGATTGTTGACCCTTTGTATAAAACGATTGAAGTATTTGGATTAGAAGATGGATTTTTTAAAAAAAGAGAAGCGTTTGGGGAACATGAAACCATCATCTCTTTTCTATTTACCGATTTTTCTCTCGAGGCGAGGCGATTATTTTTTCAATAAAAATAAAAAATGCAGCAAAACAAGCTATATACATCCAAATTAGCATGTTAACCTCTGGTTCACGCAGTACATCTGATGCGGCGTAATACTTGGTCTGAATGTTGTAAGCCTTCATCCATTCAATGAAGACGTTCACAATAAAAACACCCTATCTAATGCTCATGCATCCGGATAGGGACTTCGTTTTATCCACGCAATGTCGCGCCAAATTGCTGTTCAACCGCTTTCATCACTTGTTCGTGAACGTTTGTTACTTCCTCATCCGTTAATGTCCGTTCTGGATCGCAACAGCGAAGCGACGAGCGAGGCATCTCCCCCGCTTGATCCATGTCCAATCGAGTAGGAGGGGGCGGCTAACCCCCGTCCCCTCACACCACCTAGCATGCGGGTCCGCACTAGGCGATTCGTCAACCTTGACGGAGCTCCGAAATATCGTTGCGTCAAACTCTTGAGTCCTTGAGCGGTCCAGTATGTCTTGCCCAGGGCTTGGTGGAGTTGCGGCGCTTTCGTTGTTCGCCAAGCTCCTTTTCGGGTATTGGCGATCTCCATCACTGCTGTTTCCTTCAATCCCAGCGCCCTTAACTCACGGATTCTGGTTCTGACCCGTTTCCATTGAAGCCATTGACAGAGTCGAAGCCTTCTCCGAATCCATCCTTCGATGTTCTGAAGGACAGACGGGGTTTCGATGAGCCGAAAGTACCCGATCCATCCCATGACGTATTGGTTGACACGATGAATTCGTTCCGGCATCGATATGCTCCAGTTTGGGTTGGCACGCAACATCTCGAAAGAGTCTGATTCACCCCTGAGTTGACGTTCGGTCCTTCCTGTTTCAGGCGTCCCTTACTCCAGTACTATGACCTCTGCTGACTCCTGTACGTTCAGCACTTCTGGTTGCCATCGTCAGAAGGCATGTCGTACAGGCCTCCCCGGATAAGGATGGACACTTTCCACTCATGCACCTGCCCAATCTACCTTCACAGCCCTTGGCGGCTTAGGACTTCGTCTTGTTCAGCAGACTCGTCCGACTGTGGCGGCCTCTCATTGGGTTCGTGTACCTCAGGTCAAGTGTTTGCCTCCAGCTTCCTTCAGATTCCACCTCGCGGTGGACACCCTTGTCTTCAGCTAACGGTAGGCGCTCGCCAGCCCCCGTTCGGGACTCCCACCCTATAGCGTCGCATCCATGCCGGGCGTACTGACAAAAGCGCGAACCGTTTTGTGGTTCGCGCTTCTTTCCCGCTTTATACGCGTAAGAGCATTTGCTCCTCACCTTAAGGAAGAGAAAACAATACATACCGGGCTTTCTGTCTCCAAAATCCAGCCGGTAGGCTGTAGTTCGCCGGTTTTGCCATCCACTTTAAAGGCCACGATCGTATCGCTGTCCTCATTCGCAACGTACAGGAACGTTCCGAATGGATCAAACGTGAAAAATCGGGGAGTCGCACCTTTGGTAGACTCCCAGCCAATAGGGGAAAGTTCACCGGTTTGTTGATCCACCGCAAAAATGGCGATGCTATTATGCCCCCTGTTTGACGCGTATACGAAACGCCCGCACGGTGAGACAGCGATTTCTGCCGCTGTATTTCCATTAACATGGCTAGGAACGGTCGGTATCGTTTGTTTCATCGTTAGCCGTCCATTTTCTTTTTCAAACGCATATACCGTGACAGTAGAATCAAGCTCATTCACAACATACGCATACGGCAAGACTGGATGGAAAGAGATGTGCCGCGGTCCGGCCCCTTCCTGCGTTGTTCCAAAAGGCAAATGTCTTGAAGTCAGTCCGCCTGTTTCGGCATTCAGTGTAAACAAAATGATCCGGTTAAGCCCTAAATCGGGAACAACGAGGAAACGTCCCGTAGGATCAAATACCGTATGGTGGGGATGAGAAATCCCCTATTTTTCATATAGATGCGTTGCAGTGACATACTCCCACCACCTACGCTTCGCTTAGAGGTGGGGGTTTCTCGGGTAATCCCATCTCATGATGGGAAGTTGACCGAGCGATCCCCGTGTGCCCCACGGTTCGAGGACAAGTTAGACTATCGCTAATCGTTTCATGCCCTCATGTTTGATATTGATGGCCGCATT
>NZ_JBQPTH010000055.1:0-1000 GCF_052220245.1 Geobacillus sp. BK01 | reverse complement strand
GTGTTATTGAAAACATGAGCCATTCGCTCAGCAACGAGCGATGCATCGTCGAATGGGCTTCGAGTTGCCCCGACGCACTTGACTTCCGTGAATAAGCTTGTAGAGGAAGGGGCAGGTAGAGCAAAGCGATGCTTAGAGTGTTATTGAAAATATGAGCCATTAGCTCAGTAGGTAGAGCATCTGACTTTTAATCAGAGGGTCGGAGGTTCGAGTCCTCCATGGCTCACCATTAACTATATATTTGCGGGTGTGGCGGAATTGGCAGACGCGCTAGATTCAGGGTCTAGTGCCCTTTACGGGCGTGGGGGTTCGAGTCCCTTCACCCGCATAATGATCCGGGCGGAAGTAGTTCAGTGGTAGAACACCACCTTGCCAAGGTGGGGGTCGCGGGTTCGAGTCCCGTCTTCCGCTCCATTTATTTGCCCATTAGCCGGGGTGGCGGAATTGGCAGACGCACAGGACTTAAAATCCTGGGGTAGGTAACTACCGTGCCGGTTCGAGTCCGGCCCTCGGCACTTGCGCTCGTAGCTCAACTGGATAGAGCATCTGACTACGGATCAGAAGGTTAGGGGTTCGAATCCTCTCGAGCGCGTTAACGGGAAGTAGCTCAGCTTGGTAGAGCACATGGTTTGGGACCATGGGGTCGCAGGTTCAAATCCTGTCTTCCCGATAGCGGAAATACGGGGCCTTAGCTCAGCTGGGAGAGCGCCTGCTTTGCACGCAGGAGGTCATCGGTTCGATCCCGATAGGCTCCATCATCGTTCCTTGAAAACTGAACGAAACGAAGCGCAAACGAAAAGCTGAGGCCCGATATTTCGCCTAAAAGCAACCCGCGTCCTGCGGGTAACGGCGAAATATCGCCGTCCTGGCGATCGCGATGGGCAAATGTTCTTCGCCTGCAGGGATGTTTACATCCCGAAGGCGGAGGTTATTTGACCCCGAGCGGCGGCGGGCCGAAGCTAGACAATCCAAAAAGCGAAGGCTCGTGATGAGCCGAAGC
>NZ_JBQPTH010000054.1:0-1110 GCF_052220245.1 Geobacillus sp. BK01 | reverse complement strand
GACAGGCAGGCATGTTAACCACTACACTACGGGACCAATTTGGTTGCGGGGGCAGGATTTGAACCTGCGACCTTCGGGTTATGAGCCCGACGAGCTACCGGACTGCTCCACCCCGCGACGATAGAAAATTCAACTGGTTTTCATAATGCTCTGAGTGTGCTATTCATTGCCCCTTCCTCTGCAAGCTGTTTCAAGGAAGCTGGATGCGTCGGGGCAACTCGAAGTGAATTCGATGAAGCAAAGGCTCGTTGCTCCACCCCGCGACGATAGGAAAGTAAATTAATTTGCACAATGTTCTTAGCGTTGTTGTCCCTTGCCTCTTCCTCTACAAGCTGATTCAAAGATGCCAGATGCGTCGAGGCAACTCGAAGTGAATTCGATGAAGCAAAGGCTCGTTGCTCCACCCCGCGACGATAAAATCTTTGCAAATAATGGTGGAGGATGACGGGATCGAACCGCCGACCCCTTGCTTGTAAGGCAAGTGCTCTCCCAGCTGAGCTAATCCTCCACGAAGAAGTGACCCGTACGGGATTCGAACCCGTGTTACCGCCGTGAAAGGGCGGTGTCTTAACCACTTGACCAACGGGCCACGGTTTTGGATAGTGGCGGAGAGCAAGGGATTCGAACCCTTGAGGCGCTATTCACGCCTACACGATTTCCAATCGTGCTCCTTCGACCACTCGGACAGCTCTCCACGATGGCTCCGCAGGCAGGATTCGAACCTGCGACCAATCGGTTAACAGCCGATTGCTCTACCACTGAGCTACTGCGGAATGACATCACTTTAGACATTTACTATTATAATGATTCGCACTGAGCTGTCAAGGACTTTTTTTCATTCCTTCAAAACTAGATAACCGTTGTGGGAAGAAGCCGCGGCGCTTCCACTTTTCTTGCTGTCTAGCTTCGGCTCGCCGCCGCTCGCCTGCGCTTTTCACTGTCTAGTTCCGGCCGCCATCGGCTCGCGACGCTTCGGTCCTGCTGCGGCGACAGCCTCCTCGCAGGCCCTCCAGCGCGTTTCGCCGATAAGCGGGCGGCCTCCACTTTTCTAGGTTAAGCCCTCGATCGATTAGTATCCGTCAGCTGCACGTGTCGCCACGCTTCCACCTC
>NZ_JBQPTH010000053.1:0-1128 GCF_052220245.1 Geobacillus sp. BK01 | reverse complement strand
CGAAATATCGCCATCCTGGCGATCTCGAAGCCAAATGTTCTTCACCCGCAGGGGTGCTTGCACCCCAAGGGGGAAGGTTATTTGGCAGAAGAGAGCTAGGCGCTGGAACTAGACAGTGAAAAGCGCAGGCGAGCGGGTCGCCGCGATGGGCAAATGTTCTTCGCCTGCAGGGATTTGCGATCCCGAAGGCGGAGGTTATTTGACCCCGAGCGGCGGCGAGCCGAAGTTGGACAGTTGAAAAGCGGAAGCGCCGCTTCTTCCGACAACGGTTATCTAGTTTTGAAGGAATGAACTTCCTTCACAATTACAACGCGGAAGTAGTTCAGTGGTAGAACACCACCTTGCCAAGGTGGGGGTCGCGGGTTCGAGTCCCGTCTTCCGCTTCCCAACATGCGCTCGTAGCTCAATTGGATAGAGCATCTGACTACGGATCAGAAGGTTAGGGGTTCGAATCCTCTCGAGCGCGTTTAATAATCTTTAAAAAAGATATTGACAAAAAAGCGATTAGCCATTATATTTTTATTGCAATCGTTTTTCAGACAAGTTCATTGATATGGATCATGCGGGTGTAGTTTAATGGTAAAACCTCAGCTTCCCAAGCTGAAGTCGTGGGTTCGATTCCCATCACCCGCTTTCCTTTGTTTTGAAGTGAATATCATGTACATTGCCCTAGTAGCTTTAGGGATCCGTTGCGAGTTGTCCCGACGCATCAAGCTTCCTTGAATGGGCTTGTAGAGGAAGGGACAGCGGGAATATTGGAGTGTACTGTTGATGATGTCCCAGTAGCTCAGTCGGATAGAGCAACGAGCAAAGTCATCTTCGAAATAGCTGCGAGTTGTCCCGACGCACCAAGCTTCCTTGAATGGGCTTGTAGAGGAAGGGACAGCGGGAATATCGGAGTGTACTGTTGATGATGTCCCAGTAGCTCAGTCGGATAGAGCAGCGGCCTTCTAAGCCGTCGGTCGGGAGTTCGAATCTCTCCTGGGACGCCATTTACATACGGAAGGAACACGCGGGTATAGCGTGAAAGAAAGCCTCCTATGATGAGCCCGAAAGGGTGCTGTGATAGGAGGCTTTTGGTTTTGAGGCAGAAGTGTGCCAGGGCTGGCTCATGCCACAGCTCAGTAG
>NZ_JBQPTH010000052.1:0-1277 GCF_052220245.1 Geobacillus sp. BK01 | reverse complement strand
TAACGAACAACGGCAATAAGACATTTGTGTACGATGATGACAACCGTCTCATTGAAGTAAAAAATGTATCTGGTACAACCATCGCGTCTTTCACGTACGATCAGCTTGGAAGACGCATCAGCAAAACAACATCAAGCGGAACCATCTATTATCACTATGATGGTGACTCGAACCAAGTGCTATATGAAACAGATGCCAACAATAACATCGTGGCGGAGTATACGTGGGATTACCAAGGAAACCCAGTTACAATGACCAAGGGTGGGGTAACTTATTACTACCATATAAATGGTCACGGTGATGTCACGGCATTAACCGATGCAAATGGTAATGTTGTGGCACAGTATCAGTATGATGCTTGGGGAAATATTATTTCGCAAACAGGCACGATGGCTTCGTCTAACCCATATCGTTATGCTGGTTATCGTTATGATGAAGAAACTGGATTATACTATCTCATGGCACGTTATTATGATGCGAACATTGGTCGGTTTATTACAAGGGATACGTTCCATGGGTTTGAGGATGATCCGCAGAGTTTGAATCAATATGCTTATGCTAATAATAACCCTGTAGTGAATATAGATCCTGATGGGCAATTTGCCATGCTCATTCCTGCAGCTTATGCTGCGGCAGTGGCAGTTTTAGGCACTGCGTTAGTTTATTATGCAATTAAGGCACTTGATGCTGTGGGAGAATTAATTGATCAAAGTTTTGCTAGAGTAAAAACAAAACCGAACTATAGATCTAAATATGAGTTACATCATATAGTCGCACAAAAGGCCAAAAAAGCACAACCAGCTCGTAATGTATTGAGCAAGGTCGGTCTCAATGTAAATAATCCTCAAAACTTAATTAGCATTAAAACAGGGCTGCATAGAAGATTGCATACAAATAAATACTATGAAACAATTAATAACATCATGAATTATGCCTATAATAAAAAGTACAGTTATAAAACAAACAGAAAAAGAGTAATTGCAGCTCTTGATGCAATTAAAGTATGGTTAAAAACAAAGAGTTTCTTTTCACCGTTCTAATGGTGAAACTAGGTTGATTTTTCAGAATGGGCCGATTATAGCCTATTAGCATAACCATGCAAATGAGATTAACGTGGAGCCACTGCAGGTATGACTATAGAAAAGAAAAATGTTAAAGCCGATGATAAAATCCCCAATATAGCCGGAATAAAATTCCCCACTTACAATAGAACCATAGTGTCAATGAGAGGAGCTATGGTTCATGATTACGAGAGGGGAATTTTTCATGATCAAAGA
>NZ_JBQPTH010000051.1:0-1287 GCF_052220245.1 Geobacillus sp. BK01 | reverse complement strand
TGGTCATGGTCAACCCGGCGCATGTGTGCCGGTCGAAAGAACTCGATGACAACCTGCCGACGAAACACGACGCCAAAGACGCCCTGGTCATCGCCAGGCTGGCGAAAGACGGGCGATTCCTCGTCCCCCGGCTGCTGCACGAGATCGAAGCGGATTTGCGCGTCGGGAGCACGCTCAAAGAGAAGCTCCGGAAGGAACAGGCGGCGGTGAAAAACGCGATCATCCGTTGGACGGATCGGTATTTTCCAGAGTTTTGGACCGTGTTTCGCGACCTGGGGAAAACAGCGCTGGCGGTGCTGGAGTGGACGCCGCTTCCGGCCGATATGGCGGGTCGGACCGCCGAGGAGCTTCTGGAGGCGTACCGGCAAAGCGAAGGGCTGAAATGCCCGCAGAAAGCGAAAATTCAGGCGTTGATCGACGCCGCGAAGGGCTCGATTGGGGTGACGGAAGGGACGACGATGGCCCGGTTTGAGATCGCCGCGCTCGTCCGCCAATACCGCCAGTTCGAGGCCGAAATCGCAGCGTTGGACGCCGAGTTGAAGGCATTGGTTCAAACAACGATGGAGTATCAATGGCTGAAAACGGTCGACGGGTTGGGAGATGCCACGATCATCGATCTGCTGGCGGAGATCGGCAGTTTTGCCCACTATCGGGACCCGCGTCAATTGGTGAAATTGGCGGGCCTGACGCTCAAGGAGAACTCCTCCGGCCAGCGCAAAGGGCAAAAGCACATCTCGAAGCGGGGACGGAAACGGCTGCGATCGGTGCTGTTTCGGGCGGTGATTCCGCTGATCCGGCACAATGAGGCGTTTCGCGAGCTGCATGAGTACTATACGACCCGGCCCGTCAACCCGCTGACCGGAAAGCAGTCCATCGTCGCGTTATGCCGAAAGCTGTTGAATGTGCTGTTTGCGATTTGCACGAAGAAACAAGCGTTTGACGCGGAGCGAATGAGGCAGGACGTCTTGTCCCATGTTCCACACCGGGCGGCCTAAGGCCTCCCCCCACGAACGGAAGAAGTGTTGGACAACAGGATGACACCGGAGAAGCTGGCGTGATCTCATCCATTCGACCTCGAGTCCCGAAAGGAGCTTGGCCGGCCTCCGCCTGATGACGAGACCGAACGAGGGAATGTTGGCGCAAAGACGCCCGGAGACATGGGAGGGTTCGTCCTCATCAGCGATGCGGAGATCCAAGGGTGCATCGAATACACTTCCTCCCACGTCAGGAAAATGGATCCAGGCGTGGCCGCGAAGCGCACCCTAGGTCTGTAAGATATCCACAAAA
>NZ_JBQPTH010000050.1:0-1562 GCF_052220245.1 Geobacillus sp. BK01 | reverse complement strand
CTGATCCGGCCGGGGTTGGATCCGTCTTGGTTCAACGACGATGCCATTGCTCGCCATTTGGACCGGCTGTATGAGGCCAATATCCATCAAGTCCTGTCGTCTTGCCTCGTGCAGATCTACAAGAAAGAAGGCCTCCCTCTCCGTGTCTTTCACGCGGATACGACGGACAAGACCGTTTACGGTGCGTATGAATCGTCCTCGACAGAGACCCTGCAGATCACGCATGGCTACAACCGGCATCATCGTTGGCAAAAACAGATCGGATTCGGCCTGATCGGCAACGAGGACGGCATCCCGTTTTACGGCGATGTGCACGACGGCAACGCGCCGGACAAAACGTGGAATCCCGAGGTGCTCTCCCGTGTCCATGAGCAGCTGAGGCAAGCGAAGATCGAAGACGAATGGATTTACGTGGCGGATTCCGCTGCGATGACGAAGGACACGCTGGCGCAAACGAAAGCCGCCAACGCCTTTTTGATCACGAGAGGCCCGTCGTCGCTCCGGATCGTCAAAACCGCGCTTTCGGAGGCGGATGCCCAACCCGATTCGGCGTGGAGCGCCCCCTTTGCGCTGGCCGAGAAAAACGGCGCCACGTACCGGGTATGGGAAACGGCCTCAACATATGAAGGCCAACCCGTACGGCTGATCGTCGTCGAATCAAGCGCCCTCGACCAACGGAAAGGAAAGACGCTCGAAACAGAACGAGCACAAGAAGCGGAGCTTCTTCGCGAGGAACAAGTCCGTTGGGAGCGTCATCCTTTCTCTTGCCGGGAAGACGCCGAACAAGCCTTGGCCTCCCTCAAGGCGTCCCTTCGTCCTCGATTTCATCGGGTCAAGGCCACGGTTAAAGAGATCGTGCGCCCGAAAAAACGGCGCGGACGGCCGAAAAAAGGGGCGGAACCCGAGATGGAGACGCTGTATCTCCTGCGCTTGGACATGGAATTCGATCGCGAGGCGTGGGAACAGGCGAAACGGAAAGCGTCCCGGTTTGTTCTCGTCACGACCGTTCCGAAGGAATGGAAGGGCCAACCCATGGATGCCCAAGAGATCTTGAAGCTGTATAAAGGGCAGATCTCGGTGGAAATGAACTTCTCCTTCCTAAAAGATCCGTTCTTTACGGACGAAATTTACGTCAAAAAACCCGAACGAGTGGCGGTATTGGGCTATTTGTTTTTGCTGGCCTTGGCCATTTACCGCGTCTTCCAGCGCCGGGTGCGTCAGTTCATCACACCCGAACGCCCATTAAAGGGCGCAGGAGGCCGCAAGCTGACCCGTCCGACCGGACAAGCGATTTTTCAATTGTTTTGGTATGTCAGAGTCGTCCTGTTGGAGTTGCCGGATGGGCAAATCCAACGCAGGCTAGGGAAACCGCTCACCCCTGATCAGCGAAGGATTCTGCAGGGATTGGGCATGGATGAGAGCATTTACGTGTAACGTCATATGGAACGACTAGCGATGGTAAAAAAAGGATTGCCATCGCTAGTCGTGTTGGTCGAAACGTTATTCTGAAAAACGAAATAAAAAATCCTTTCTTTCTACCCTGCTAGGGTGCGAAATGTGAG